>JALJPA010000038.1:0-3959 GCA_022969215.1 Colwellia sp.
GACCAGAAGTCTTGGTGTAGGTTAACGGCTCTGCGTCGACATCGCTGGCCGAACCCGCAATCGTGTCTTCATAGGGCCATGCTTTTGTGGCATTGACTGCATTGATGGGATCGTTGGTGAATACTGGCGGGCTGTTGTGACGACTGGTCGCTCTTGCTGAAATGCTGACACTATCAATATAAACATCCGCTGAATTACCATTGGCATCCGCTTGGAAACGGATTAAGGCATTGTCAGTAAAGTTGATTTCACTGCGATTGAATATTGCCGCAACTACTTCACGGGTGCCATTGTTAAAATCAATGTCATTAGTGAATGTCTTTATCGTTTGCCAGTTTTCGCCACCATCGCTGCTATAACGAATTAAAAAACTATCATCGTCTTTAAAGAGAATCGGCAGGTAGGTAAAATCAATTTTTAATTGATCATAGTCAGTCAAGTCCAGGGCATTGGCTAAGGTGGTGGATGATTCTACTCCTGAGTTACCTTGTAGCCCGACACCTTGTTCCCTAAAAGAGGTTGTATGAGGGTGTATGGACCTTCTGTTATCCTCCCTAGCTGCTCGCCGTTCAATGGCATATGTTCTGGCAATTTTGGCATCTTCGCCGCCATCAAGCCAGTTTCCCCAACCCGCTTGGAAATCATCAAGGGTCAGCTCGGTGAAATCTGCAGCAACCCAAATGTTGAGCAGGGTGGTAGCACTACCAAAGTTGCCATCGTTAACTTCAATCGTGAAGCTATTGGTGCCTACATTTGCAGCACTAGGTTCGCCGATAAGCGATCCGTCATCAGCAACATTTAACCAGGCGGGCCCGGAAATAATGGTGTAGGTCAGCAAATCATCGTCGGCATCCGTAGCCGTTCCCGCAAGTGTACCGCTATAGGGCTGGTCTTTTTCAGTAAAAGAGGCATTGATGGGATCGTTAGTGAATACCGGTGGGTTGTTGATGACGACTATAGTCGACCAAACACTGAAATAACCATCGGCATCATTTCTAATATATAAGGTGCCATTAACATTGACAATAGTTTCATCAGCACTTGCGGGATCATAACCAGCAACTGCTGAAGTTGGTAGCCAGTCAAGTGAATTCTTAGCAATCAAGGTGTCAAGCAAAGCACGATTAACGCCTTGTTTTAACCGTAAAATACCACCAGCAATGTTTATACTCTCATTGGGTGAATTACCGATCTTGTCGAGAATATCAACCTGCAAAACACCGCCATTTAACTCAATAGTAGCGATAGAAGTGTTATTTCTGCCCAGGGTCAGTTTTGTTACCTTAGTGATGCCACCATTGTGTACTAAGGTTCCTTCGGCTTCACCGTTATAAGCAAAGATAAGATCTTTAACAGTAAATGAACCGTCATCAATGGTTAGTTGACCTTCACTTGCCCAACCTGATCCAAGTCTAAATTCGCTGCTCACATTTACCGTACCAGATTTGATGTGTAACGAACCAAAACTGCCCGTACCGCCAGCACCAAGACGATATTTAACGCCGGTAATCGTACCGCCATCCAATACCATGTAACCGGTTCCTGCTTTAGCCTTACCAATTTGTACAATGGCGCTGTTGATGAATGAGGAAGAGCCAAGAATATTAATGGTTCCTGATACTCCTGAGGCCTCTGACTTAAAGCCCAGGTCAACATCTTTATTACCCGTGGTAAAAATTGAATCGCTAATGGTAAGCGAGCCAATTGCAGAGTAGCCGACAGACAACTTGGCAGACAAGGTAACATCAGTTGCACTGGTTATCGATCGATCTACTATCGCAAGATCAGCGGAACTAGGTAAGCCACTTGACCAGTTTGCAGGGTTTGCCCAGTCGTTATCGATATTACCAGTAAATTCAGTATTAACGGCATAAGCCGCGGGGCTAGCTAAGCCTAATAATGCGCTAGCGTACAATAGACGGTTATATTGAAGGAATTTCCTTCGATATTGGCCTAGTTGGCTATAAGTTGAAACTTTCATTTATTTAATCCCTCATAAAAATACATTTCTTTGTGGTTTGCGCCTCTTTTTGACAGCGCCTCTATTCAACAAACAGGGCAGGCGTTTTTACTTAGTTATATTTATATTGTCGTTTGAACTGCTTGTTGTGATTACCGCTAAATTTCTTCAGGGTTGGTTACAATTTGTTGAATTTAATCAGCATACGACTTATCGTTTAATTACCAGTTGAAGTTAAAAAATAGACGGCAATAGCTTTATTAACAGAGACCTGCTTACTAATTCAATATCATCTAGGTGTTATCAATATTAATATTCAGGTATGGAATTTATCCGTTAATCAAATGACAAAAAGGGACATGTACATTGAATGGGAGAATTTAATTTCTTTCGCTAAGTGACTTTATGTTTTTAATGTTCTTGGTCTAATGAAGGTTTCAGAGGGCTTTAAAGTATGGATGTTTACAGTCGAAAAATGCACAAGTCAATTTATATTTTTTGCTGGCTAGGCAAAAGCAAAGTAATGATTAACGAATTTTTAATATCGCTATTTTACTGATGCATAGCGAAACTAATTGGAATTATGGCAGTGGTAGCCTTTACAAGTTTTTAGCTATAATGGCTGACTTGCTTGGGCTACGTTAGATAAGTTTGGGGTGAAAAATAAGCTTATTATCTCACGACTCATGCTTTATTGCTGCCCGTGATGCTAAAAGGTATTTTGGCATTGTGGAACGTATCATTGGCTTTGTTATGGGTGCCTACGAAAAGTTAAGTCAGCTGCCAAACCGCTAAGCTAATAAGAAACCTTAAACTCCTTAATATGGCCTTCAAGTAGTTCACCATCTCGGAGCAGTGTATTGGTCGCTGCCAAGCTTAATTCTGCATGATGGGCAAGATTACGAGAATCATCACTTACGCTGTGTATTCTTTCGCTCATTTCTTTCGAAACAACGGACTGTTCTTCTGTTGTCACGGCAATGTGTGCAGCCATATTTGTAATGTTATCGAATTCTCCTTTTAGCACCTTAAAACCCTGAGTACTTTCTAGCACTGTCTCAATGGCTTGCATGCCACTCTCTTTAAGGTGGGTCATTTTATCAGCAGACGCATTAGCGCCATTAATTAAAGATTCAATTTGCTGATGGATTTGCTCAGTAGATTCCTTGGTTCTAAACGCTAGGTTTCTGACTTCTTCGGCAACAACTGCGAAGCCACGACCCTGCTCTCCGGCTCTTGCTGCTTCAATTGCAGCATTTAACGCTAACAAGTTTGTTTGCTCTGATATCGCTTGTATCACGTTGATAATAGCACCAATACTGTTTGCCTCTTGATTGAGATCATGTACTAGAGTAGCGGTGTTACCTAATTCATCAATGAGAGTTTGCATTATATTTTGACTACTTACCGATTTTTCCTCACTCTGTACTGAAATATCATGGGCTCTAGCTACGGTATCAGCGGCTTCTACTGCCATGCGAGATACATCTTCAATAGTTGCGGTCATTTCTTCAATGGATACTGAAATGCTATCGGTGTTTCGTTGTTGGCTAACCGACAATTTCTTAGACTCATTCATCGCTTTTGCGACCTTTGCAGAGGTCAAATTCATTACCACGGCTTCTTTACTCACTTTTTTAAGCGCGTCGTCAAAACTGGCAATAAGTGAATTAAACGCGAGACTAACTGCCGATATTTCGTCTTTACCAAAAATTTCAATACGTGTGCTCATATTTTTTTCAGTAGCCAAGGATGTACAGGTTTGCATAAGATTCTTAAGCGGTCGAGAAATGCTATTAATAATGAAAATAGAGCTAGCCGTAATTAATACTAGTAGAATCACCACCAGTGTAATAGTGGCTATTACGGCACTGTGAGTTTGTTCAACCAAGTTATCTTTTACTTGATTAATATCTGCCAATATATAGTTGATTACTTTAAGGTAGTTTTTGTTATTAATGTCGGTTATTTCTTGCCACTGCGCCGGGGTAATTGTTAG
>JALJPA010000038.1:3969-29179 GCA_022969215.1 Colwellia sp.
CATAAATGATCACGAACATTATTGTGAGTGTCAAATATCACTTGGAATTGTTCAGTTTCTTTTAAATGTTGGTTGTAGTATGCCAAGGTGGAGTCCGACGCTAAGCTCTCAAAACTTTTCAGATACGCTTGTTGAATGCCATCGTTTTTTATAATCACACCATAATTATAAATCCTAAGATAGCCAGTTATCACTGGCTTCATCGCCGTAATAGCAATAACATTACTATTTAAGGCCTGAATGAGATTATAGTAAGCATTTGTCATCAAGGATAATGCTTGATCAGCAGACGCAAGTTTTACCACAGCGCTGGTTGATAAAATAAGCGATGCGGTTAATTTTTCCATTTCTCCTAAAGTCCATATGTTCTCGTTTTTTAAATTGCTATGCTCTTTAGAACTCTTCTTTTGTTGATCGACTAACATTCTGACCGTTTTAAACAATTCCAAGCGTTTTTGCACATCCTCTATCCGCTCGCTAAGTAAGTTAAATTTGTCTAGTCGATTTTTATTGCTCTCGACAAAGTTTTGATAATCACTAATAGCGATATTGATTGGTGCTCGCGCACTGTCGAGTTGACTTTTATCCATGGGTTTTTTTTTAGACAGCCAAACTCGTGACAGACCGGTTTCTTTTTGCATACCGGTAATAATGGGTGACGTTTTAGCAATATAATTTAAAAGTAGCTCTAGCTCTAGGGCGACTTCATTTTTATCCGATGCATGCTGATAGCGCTCGACCGACAATGCCATAGTGACTATCAGGGGAATGATAACTAAAATAATAATTCGTGTGCGAATGGTAAAAGAGTTTAAAAAATTCATATGTGTTACTACTTTTCAATAAGTTTAATCGGGGTACAAAAATACTTTGTAATATAAAAAAGATAACAAACGAGATGATTATCTCAAAGATATATAGGTAGCAAAAATATCAAATAGACATTGTTTTAACCTAGAATTCCATTATTGGAATTTTGATTTGATTGCCAATGCTAAAATCGTAAATAAAGGCGAGTATAGTTACACCAAATGTGAGCTGTGCTGATTTAAATACACAGGATAGAAGACAGGAAATCTAAACAGACTATGAAGTATATTAGTTTAATTACAGTGTTAACTTTTGGCATGCTGAGTACAGGATGCCAAATTGGCGCTAATCCAAGTGTTAAAAATGTGACAAAAGATAAACCTAATATCCTATGGATCACCATTGAAGATACTTCGCCGCACTTTATTGGCAGTTATGGTAATAGCGATGCAAAAACACCAGTAATTGATCAGCTTGCTAGCAAAGGCATACGTTTTGATAATGCCTTTGCCACAGGAACTGTCTGTTCTGCAAGCCGTGCTGCGATTATTACCGGGGTGAAAACCTATAAAACCGGCATGGGCAACCACCGAAGTGCCATACCGGTTCCGCAATACATGAAAGGTTTTCCATATTACCTGCAGCAACAAGGCTACTACACCAGTAATAATAAAAAGACCGATTACAATGTAGCTGATGCAGAAGCATATACAACTGAAGCCTGGCATGAAAGTTCAAAGAATGCAGGTTGGTGGAACAGGCAAAAGGATCAGCCTTTTTTTGCGGTCTTTAACTATCAAGACTCGCACCAATCCAGAACGATGACCTATCCCTATAACAAGTATAAAACTATGGTACTTGATCAATTAGCACCAGCAGAGCATATCGGGCAAGATGCCTTTGAATTACCGCCTTTTTATAATGATACCGCTGAAATGCGTAAGCAGTTTGCTCGTGTCTATAACTCACTTAAGTTAACTGATAATAAAGTTGGACTCTTGCTTGAACGGCTGGAAAAAGACGGATTAAAAGACAATACCATCATCTTTTTCTATGGCGATCATGGCGAAGGTATACCACGTGGTAAAACCAATGGGATTAACTTGGGCTACCGAGTGCCATTTATTGCTTGGTTTCCTGAAAAGTATCGACATTTATCACCTTGGGGTAACGGCGGAGTTGTCACCAATGAGTTAGTTAGTTTCGAAGATTTGGCGCCAACAATGATCAGTTTAGCTGGCGGTGCAGTGCCTGAACAGATGACTGGCAGGGTTCTAATTGGAGATAATCGCTCAAAGGAAACGGACCATCTGATTCTTTCTTCAGACCGGGCTGATAATGGTATTGAAATGAGTCGTACAGTAACCAATGGTGATTATGTTTACTCAAGAAATTTCATGCCTTTTTTACCGCAATTGAGGTATATCCGCTATTTTGAAATAAGTGACATTCAGCAGCATATGCGCAGTGATTATGCTCAAGGTAAGCTAAATGAGTTACAGAAAAGTTTATTTACTGAACGTCCAGTGGAGAGCCTTTACAATATTAAGAATGATAAGTGGGAGCTTAATAACCTATCTGAAGATGAAACTCATAGTGAACTTTTGCTCAAAATGCGTCAGCAGCTTAAAAATGAAATGATTAAATCCAAAGATATCGGTTTGTTACCTGAATATGAATTAGCAGATATTTCAAAAAACACCACGCCTTACGAGTATCGACTTACCGCTAACTATGCCATAGAGGATATTGTTGATAGTGCCATGCTTTCAGGCGTTAAAGGTGAACAGCAGGCATTGCAGCAAGTGAAACTACTCAAGCATGAAAATAAAATTGTCAGATATTGGGCGGCAGTAGGTTTAAGGTCGCAAAATAAGACGGTACTTTCTTCGCTGAAAACACAACTTACTAAAGCGATGGATGATGACTACCCGCCGGTAGCGATTACCGCTGCAGCAATCGTTTACGATATTTTTAATGATAATAAAGCAGCAGGCGTACTGAAGCAGTATTGTCTTGATAAAAATAATGATTTAGCGCTATTAACCCTTCATTACATGATGTATGTCGACGACAAGAAGCCATATATCGAGACAGTTAAATCCTCGCGCGCAATGGCAGGTCGTAATTATCCAGCAAAGGCCGCTGCCGCTGATTTTTTAGCCAGCATGGGTTTGCTGCCTAATACCTGGGATTATCGTAAATAGCATTAGGGGCTGTTGACCTTTTGAGATTATTTTTACAGCAGTTTGTTTGGTATTTAGGCAAGGCAGAGCTCGTGAAGTGTAGACAGCTACTCGAACGTGCGATAACGCAGTATAAATTTCAAACAAACGCTGCCCTTTGGGTTCATTTAAAGCGGTTTTACTCTTTGTTGCTCGTTTTTTACATAGAATAACTATGCTACAAAACTCGCGCCGCGATTAAAAGCGCTTTAAATTGAATAAATTTTAACCCTGAAAGATCAACAGCCCCTAAAGAATTGGTTTGGTTTTCACATTAAAAAGTAGAGCTTATCAAAGTAAACCGTGTTGATTGACTCTGCTCATTTCAAATTATAAAAAAACTTAAAGAGAATAGTGATGAAATTTAGAAAGATGGGAATTTATAGCTGCTTGTTAGTGTTAGCGAGTTTATTAGCGGCCTGTACTACAGAAACGGCTGTTAACGCAAAAGAAGTATCAGACAGTAAAGCAGATAAACCTAATATAGTGATTTTTTACGTAGATGATTTAGGTTATGGCGATATTGGCTCTTATGGCGCGAAAGGGGTAACAACACCTAATATTGATGCACTCGCTAAAAAAGGTATCCGTTTTACCGATGCACATACCTCTTCAGCTACCTGTACTCCATCACGTTACTCCCTGTTGACAGGCGAACATGCTTTTCGGCGTAAAGCAGCCGTGCTAGAAGGTGATGCTAAAATGATCATTTCAACGAGCCAACCAACATTACCAAAAATGTTGAAAAAAGCAGGTTATGCTACCGCGGTAATCGGTAAATGGCATTTAGGTTTAGGGGATGGCACTGACCCTACTAACTGGAATGAAGCGGTTAAACCCGGTCCTTTGGAAGTAGGTTTCGACCGAAGCTTTTTATTACCGGCAACAGGCGATAGAGTACCTACTGTCTATTTAGATGATCATCATGTGGTGAATTTAACCGCCAGTGATCCACTTTTTGTTAGTTATGAAGAGAAAATAGGCAATAGACCAACCGGCAGTGAAAATCCAGAGTTAAGGCGTCAAGACGCTGATGCACAACACAGTAATACTATCATTAATGGCATTAGTCGTATCGGTTGGATGCAAGGCGGTAAAAGTGCTGAGTGGGTTGATGAAGAGTTTTATCAGGTATTTACCGATCAAGCGAATGATTTTATTGCCGCACAGAAAACCGAGCCGTTCTTTTTATTCTTCTCATTTCATGATATTCATGAGCCGCATTTGCCCAATAAAAAGTTTCAAGGTAAAAGCACTATGGGATTAAGGGGCGATGCCATTGTACAAATGGATTATATTACCGGCCAAGTTATCAAACAATTAAAAGCCCAAGGCGTATTCGACAATACCTTAATTATTTTTACCAGTGATAACGGTGCTATTTTAAACGATGGTTACGATGAACAATCACATGATGTACTCGGTAATCATAAACCTAATGGTATCTATCGTGGCGGTAAATACAGTGCGTATGAAGCGGGTACACGTGTACCAACCATTGTTCATTACCCTAATAAAGTTACAGCAGGCGAAAGTGATGCTTTAATCAGTCAAATTGATATTTATGCTTCTTTGGCTAAATTAGTAGGAGTTGAGTTGGCAAGTGATGAAGCCATTGATAGCCAAGACACCTTAGCAGCCTTTTTCAATGCCGATAAATCTGCTCGAAGTCAATTGGTTGAAGAATCATATACCTTGGCTATCCGTGACGGAGCATATAAATATATTAGACCGTCAACCAATCTGCGTCCATGGATAACAAATGATAAAAATATTGAATCGGGTTTATCTACAACAGCACAACTATTTAACTTGGATAATGATCCACAAGAGTTAACAAACTTGGCAAGCTTATATCCCGATCTGGTCGCTGACTTGGAAGCTAAGTTAACCGCGGTTGAAAATAAAAAACGACGTTAAAAAAGCGGTAATACCAAACGGATTAAATATCACTAAGTAATCACTTATTTAGTCCGCTTGGTATAAATCTAGGGAACTATGGACATATACCCGTTACCATTCAAAGTGCCGATTTCAGTGGGAATTTAAATGACTTTAGGCAAGGAGAAGAACGTAAACATAGTTATTCTATATTTTTGTTCTTTAACGCCGTATAAAGTCATTTAAAACCCATCGCAGAAGCGCTTGAGTAATATCACTTCTTCGTTGCTGTGATTTATAAGGGAATGACCATTACTTCATCACAGCGCCTTGAATTGAAAATACTCAAGCACTCTGAAACATGCATATTGATTGGTAACGGGTATATACCCCCTCTGTTTTTTATACTGCTTTAGCTTATTTTACAGCGATGAAAAACGCCATAATCACCGATTTACTCTCTCAACAGCCACTTGTTGCCGCGACAAAATTCCATATCCGAACTTTATCATTAACAAATATACCAAGGCATTGATAAAGGCATTGGAACTGGTTAATTATAAAAGATGAACTAGTTGAACTCTTATTTGAATTGAGCTTAAAAGTTAAATAAATGGAGCACCACGGAGCCTTTTAAATAAATCAACAGTAATCTTTTATAACTGCTCTGTTAATAAAATGTTCTTGGTAGGAATCTTAATGATGAAAAATATTCCATGGTATTTACCTCAGTCGTTACTGATGTTCTTGTTGATCAGTATTAATATCTTAGTGCCAATATCAGTGAAATCAGAAGAATTGACACTGACTTTGACAAAAGTAGCAGGTGAGCATAATGAAATTACCGTTGCGGCCACAAGAATACTTTCAGAAGCTTATAAAAATATAGGCATTAATGTTGCCGTTGAAGCACTGCCTTCGAAGAGGGCATTGTTTCTAAGCAATAAAGGCATTACTGACGGAGAGCTTATACGCATTGATAATATCAATTATAAATACACTGAATTAATTAAAGTACCAGTTTCCTACATGACAATCAGGCATATGGTTTGGACTAAAAATTTAGTTTTACCCCGCAATGATAAGGTAAATTTAAGTTCTTACCTTATTGGCTTTAATCGGGGCTACCTATTTGCGGAGGGCGTTACTCAAGGCATGAATAAGTATGCGGCTGGTTCGTTTCAACAAGTCTTTAAAATGTTAGACTTAGGTAGAGTAGAAGTCGTTATAGCTACTGACTATACCGGAAATAGTATTATAAGAGAGTTAAATTTACAGGGGATTAGCATGTTACCAACCCCTTTAGATATCACACCCGTTTTTCATTACTTGCATGAAAAAAACAAACATCTGTTGGAAAAAATCACCAGCTCTTTACTAAAAATGCAAAGGGATGGACGATTTAATAAAATTATATCTCAGGTGGCAACAGAATTTAAAAATACCCATGGAAAATAAAGAATGGGTACAGTCCACTCCATGTAAAAATTATCTATAGCTTCTCGGTTTAAATTACTTCCTGCAAACGCTTTTTAAATTCAATCAAGCAAACCGGAAATAATCTAAACAAACAATGCATGAATATTTCAATAGCTATATTCTAAATTGCTTTAATAACATCCTATTACTTAGTTATGTTACTTCTCATAGATAAATCACTTTAAATACTCTTAACCTATTATGGTATATGGCTTAAGGGTGAGTTATCAGTCATTTGGCTAAGTGAAAAAATTCCATATTTGAATTTGATGAGGTGGGCAAATTCCATATCTGGATTTTATCATTAAGACCTTTGTTTAGGCATTGTAAAAGGCACCGAGACTGGCTATTTTCGGTATACAAACTGAGTAAATTATATTTTCACCCTCGATTAAGGTGATTCAAATAGTTTGTATAGGTAAGGGGAAAAACTATGTCGCAACGGTTAAACTGTATTCAGTTGACCATTGATGATGTGTATAAAAATAACAATAAAAACAAAAATTAAAACTACAAAACAATGAAGTGGAGTTAATCATGGTTAAGAAACATAAATTAAGCGCTATATCTACTGCTATATCACTAGCACTAGTCATGTCACCGGGCTTATATGCCGAAGAGTTAGATAATAAAAAAGTAAAAGACAAAGAAATCGAAGTAATTGAAGTCACTGGCTTTAAAGGCAGTTTATTACGCTCATTAAATAATAAGCGTTTCAGTGATGGTGTTACTGACTCAATATTCGCAGAAGATATTGGTAAAACTGCCGACCAAGATATTGGTGAAGCCTTGCAACGTATTACTGGTGTTTCTATTACACAGGGTGGCGGTAACGACGGCAACGAAGGCACAAATATAACCATACGTGGTGCCGGTCCAAATTTAAATAATATTATGTTAAACGGTGTCTCTCTAACCAGTAGCGGTGACAGTCAGGCCGTTGATTTAAGCGCTTTTTCAGCGGATATTTTAAGTTCTATTGTGGTATCCAAGACCTCATCGGCAAGTCAAAACGAAGGTAGTTTAGGCGCGAACGTTGAATTAAAAACCTTTCGCCCATTGGACGGTGCCGACAAAGCTGCCCTTGATGTTCAAGGCCGATATGATGATTATGCTAAAGAAGGTGATTATAAAGTATCTGGCTCCTTTTCAGAGAAGTTTTTGAATGATACCTTAGGTTTCTATGTAACCGCGTTTTCAGAAACCGCTTCAACTCGTCGTGATACTTATATTATAAATGGTTGGAATTTCTTTAATACACCTAACGCAATAGACTCTGTTACGGGTGAAGAAACAGGGGCGGTAAGGGGTCTCCAGCCTGGCACTAGTGGTTATGCACTCTATGAAAACAAACTGGAGCGACAGGGGTTTACCACAGCCTTACAATGGGAACTGAGTGAGGCGACTGAACTTAATTTTAACGTCACCTATTCTGATCAGTATAGAGAAACCACTGACAATTCTATGGTATCGGTACAGAATCGCTTTGCTTATGAGGATCAGGATCTTGCTAATCTTACAGACCCTAACAACCCTTGGGTAGTTTATGATGCCGCCAGCCAATCATTTACTAAAAAAATCAACCGTCTTGGCTATGGCCGAATTGAAAGTCAAGAAGTAGGTGTAGACACGGATAATACCGTGGTTAACCTTGAATTAAGTCACTATTTTACCGATAACTTTAGCATGATACTTAGCGGCGGTTATTCAAAAACAAAAGTTGAAGATGTTTTTTATGCAAGGGCCACTTCAAGCCAGCAGAACAATGTACCTGATATGTCGACAGTACCGAGTGATCTTCTTCAACCGACAGGTTACGACTGTACCACTGGCAACTGTTATGTTGTCGCCGGTACTGCCGAGATTGACCTTGAGAATGAGACATCATTAACGTCTTTTAACCCTAACGATATTAATTCGCTTTATTTAGGTGGCATAAGAACACGTGATAATGAGATTAGCGATGAGTCAAAATCACTCTTTGTCGATTTTGACTGGCAAGTAGATTTAGGTCCAATCACCTCATTTGAATTTGGTGGTAAGTATGAAAAACGAGATAAAGATGTTTGGTTGCAGACATATAACTTTGGCAATGGCACAACACCTGACGGTTGGGACGAGAGGACCAACATGAATGACATTACGTTAAGTGAGATAAGTGGCGGTAAATCACCTGAAGGTGATGAGTTTTTAGCCGACTTAGGTTATGACCGTACCAATACATCAAGTTGGGAAACAATAGACCCTAGAGCCGCGGTAGTTGCAGTCTTTGGTGATGAGCTACACCCTACCTTTAACCCTAACCTATCCAATGATCGACAAGTGGAATTGGAAAACATGGCCGCATATGTGCAAGCTAATTTCGCCATGTTTGATGAAAAGTTAACCGGTAATTTCGGGCTACGTTATGTCAAATCAAAAGTTGAAAGCACAGGTTATTCGGGCGCTTCATATAAGTTCCCTAACGTAATGGATAGAGACTTAATTGCCACCGCTGCCGATAGTTCAAATCCGGCTTGTACCGCGGAGCAATTAGCGAGCGTAGCGGGTGGTTTCGATGCTAACGGTGTTTGGGGACAAGTACCTGGCCAGGCCTGTTACGATGCCGGTTATAGTGATTCTGTAGATGAGCTCATGCGCTACGAAGATCTATCAATGACAGAGAGTCCAGCTAAGTTCCAGAGTACGGCAAGTAACACCACAGAAAATTGGTTACCTAGCTTTAACTTAAATTATGCTCTGAATGAAGATACGATTATCCGTTTTTCTGCCTCTCAAACTATGGCGCGTCCACAAATAGATAATTTAACACCAGCCGCCAATTATAGTGAACAAGTATATGGAGCTGGTGTCGCTACAGGTACTATTAACAACCCCAATTTAAAAGCACTCGAGTCGACCAACTTAGATTTATCTTATGAATGGTACTTTAATGACGGTGGCGCCATCTCAGTGGCACTATTCAATAAAGACATGAGTAACTTTATGCGAAATGACACTCAGCTGAAACATTGGCTCGATATGCGTGATATGACAGATGAAGAGCGTAGTATGCTTAGCCAAGACGACATAATAATGGATCGACCAGTTGATGCCGAAGGCAACCCAACCTCACTAGCAGACAATACGGGCTGTTTGTACAACCGTAAACATAAATGGTCGGGCGCGGGCAATGATCCGGAGGTTACAAAATTTTGTGACGATATGAATGTTACGAGCATAGTTAATGGTGCAAAAGCCAGCAATAGAGGTATTGAGCTGGGTTATAACCAAAACTTTGACTTTTTACCCGGCATTTGGGGCGGTTTAGGTACAGCGATGAACTATACTTATTCTGACTCTGAGCAAGCCTCCGTAGAATTTGACAATGGTTTTACCCGTGATAATATGCCAATGGTCAATGTATCAAAACATGTCTACAATATATCAACGTTCTGGCAGCAAGATGGACATTTAATTCGTTTAGCTTGGAACCATAGAAGTGATTCATTAGCAAATGGTGGTTATCAACAAGGCGCCTTATGGAATGAGGGCAGTGGTCAGTTAGATATATCAGCCAACTACAAAGTTAACGATTTTATTGACATTACTTTTAATGCGGTGAATGTTAATAACAGAGAGAATCGCCAGTATTATACTGTCGATAACGATACTCGTTTTGAGCCTGAAGGCAATCCCTTAGAAGGTGGTGTGAGTAAATCAAAAACAGTTCGCGCATGGACTATGGGTACTGTTTACCGTTTAGGTGTTCGAGTAACGTTTTAATTAACAAACCCCTCATGTAAACTAAGTACCAATGAGAATAAAACCAGTCAGTTTAACTGACTGGTTTTTTTTGTTTCTAGCAGTCTATTTTCTATAGATATTACGTTTTTAAACAAAGCCTAAATTCAAGAAGCAATAAAAATAATAAAATGCATAAACTTTTTCTTGTGGTAGCACTTTTGCTCGCCAATATAAATTTTTGTCTAGCCAAAGAATCCACAACTAATAATCAAAGCCAACCTAATATCGTGGTGTTTTTAGTCGATGACATGGGGTTGATGGATACGTCTTTACCCTTTATAACCAATGAACAGGGTGAAGCCGTGTCATATCCTCTCAATAGTTGGTATCACACGCCAAATATGGAAACGCGGGCAGCTAAATATGGTGTGTTTAAAAATAGTTAAACGTGAAATTACTGCGTTTTATTTAGATTAAACGCTCTTTATATTATGTAAACGGAACTCTTTGTTTTGGCTTGACCTCAGAATTTCAATAATTAGCACCGAAAAATTATCCATATTTGAACTATTACCATTAAAGCTATGCGCTGACTTAGCTTGTTAATATAGAATGTTAAGCAATAGGTAAATCTATAACAGGATGAACAAATTGAACCTTAAACCAATGAAATGTATCTCTTTAGGCTGTTTTATCGTCGCTATGATGACTGGCCTCAATGTAAATGCACAGAATAAAAACACCACAGCAATCAATGAATATACCGAAGATTGGCAATCGCTCAGTCAGCATAAAGCTATGCCTGATTGGTTATACGATGCAAAATTTGGTATCTATTTCCATTGGGGTCCTTACACAGTGCCTGAAAAGCACAGTGAGTGGTATCCAAGAAATATGTACAATGTCGAGGACGCTGCTTTTGAATCTCATAAAAAAGACTTCGGCGATCAAAGCGAGTTTGGTTACCACGACTTTATTCCAATGTTTACCGCAGAAAAATTTGATGCCAGCACTTGGGCGGAATTAATTAAAATATCTGGCGCGCAATTTGGTGGTCCAGTAGCCGAGCATCATGACGGTTTTTCTATGTGGGACAGTAAAGTTACCCCGTGGAATGCCAAAGATATGGGTCCCAAAACAGATATTGTTGGTGAGCTCAAAAAGGAAATTACCAAACGTGGTTTGAAGTTTTTTACCAGTTTCCATCATGCTCGTCAAATGCAACGTAATGCTAACGAAGTCAATGAAAGCATCGGTGGTAATTACGACAGCCATTTTATTTATAATGAAAAATGGCATACCTCTTCTACCGATGAAAAATTACGTTTACTTTACGGCAATATGCCAGAAGCAGAATTTGATGAATTTTGGTTCAATAAAGTAAAAGAAGTTGTTGATAATTATTCCCCTGATGTTCTTTTCTTTGATTCTTGGTTCAACCTTATTCCTGAGCAATATCGTCAAAAATTTGCTGCCTATTATTTAAACTACGCCAAAGAAAAGGGTCAAGAGGTTGCTATTATCTATAAACAACATGATTTGCCTTTGAGTCTTGGTGTTAACGATATTGAAAAAGGTGGCCATATGGAAATTTTTTATCCAGCGTGGATGTCAGATGACACTATGTCCTTTGGTTCTTGGTCTTATACCGATACTCAGAAAATAAAACCAACCTCTATGGTGCTACATTCTTTAATCGATATAGTCAGTAAAAACGGTATTCTTTTATTAAATGGCTCGCCACGAGCTGATGGCTCTATTCCACAAGATCAACAAAATACCTTACGTGAAATGGGCGCTTGGTTAAAGGTTAATGGCGAAGCGATATATAATACTCGCCCTTGGTTAATACATGGTGGTGGACCAACAGGTATTTCGACGGGTACTCATGGCGGCATGAGCACGGAAAATGTTTATACCGCGCAAGATTATCGTTTTACCCAGTCTAAAGACGGTAAAGCTGTTTACATCATGGTTTTGGGTAAACCAAAAGCAGGTGATAAAATTAAATTTAGAGAGATTGCACCACATCGTTATCCCCTTGCTGGCCCAGTTAAAAAAGTCATCGAATTACAATCGGGTAAAGAAGTTCTTTTCGAGCAACGTGATAACGCCAGTTATATTACCGCTCCTGATGTTGAAATGAATGACTTAGCGGTTGTTTTCAAAGTGATATTGGAATAAAACGCCAGCGATGAAAGCAATACTGTTACCAGCCAGTCTAGGGTTATATGCCTTAGGCTTGTTGTCAGGCTGTGTCCAGCAACAAGTTAGTGATAACACGGTGAAAGCAGCACAGGCTGCTAGCCAGCAGGTTAATCAGCAGGTTAATCAGCAAGTTAACGACAAGCCTAATATTGTCTACATTCTCGCCGATGATTTGGGCTACGGCGAGGTTGGTGTTTATGGACAAATGCTAATCAATACGCCAAATATCGACCAACTCGCTGTTGATGGTTTGCGTTTTACTCAACATTATTCTGGCTCAACCGTATGTGCACCAACCCGTTCAACCATTTTAGAAGGTAAACATACCGGCTATACTACCGTTCGTGGCAATTGGAAAACAGGTAAAGGCCGCGAGCAAGGTAATTACCCTCTTGCGGCAGGCACACGTACTATTGGCCATATGTTACAGGAACAAGGTTATGTCACCGGCATATTTGGTAAATGGGGCTTAGGCGGTAAAAGTTCTAGTGGTCATCCAGCCAAACAAGGTTTTGATTATTTTTCTGGTTATTTAGATCACAAACATGCCCACAACTATTACCCCGATTATATTTACCGTTATGGTAAAGAAGTCGAGCTTGATAACAATGTCAAAGTTCATAACTTGGGCGAGAACCGCTCGTATGATTATAAAACTTATGTCGGTAAACAATATGTACCGGATTTAATGCTTGAAGACGCGCTGCATTTTATCAACAGCCAACAAAAACAGCCATTTTTCTTATATTACCCACTCACTATCCCCCATGTTGCGCTACAAGCAACTGAAGCGAGCCTGCAAGAATACATTGGTAAGTTTGAAGAAGTGCCTTATCGAGGGAAAAGTTATACGCCGCATCAATACCCAAGAGCAGCACATGCGGCCATGGTTACTCATATGGATAAACATATTGGTAAAATAATGACTGAATTAGAGCGTTTGGGCTTAGATGAAAATACCATAGTGATGTTTTCAAGCGATAATGGCGCATCGATTGAAGGCGGTTATGATGATAAATTCTTTAACGCCAGTGCTGGGTTGAGAGGTAATAAACGCGATTTATACGAAGGTGGCATTCGTGCACCATTCATTGTTAAATGGCCAGGGAAAGTGCAAAAAAATACAGTGTCTGACCATGTTTCTGCACAATGGGATCTTATGGCGACCTTTGCTGACATTATCGGTACAAAAGCGAATGCTGATACTAACGGTATTTCTTTCTTACCAACACTGTTAGGTCAACAAGCAAAGCAGCAACAACACGCCCATTTATACTGGGAGTTCTGGGAACAAGGCGGTAAGCAAGCGGTGCGTATGGGGGATTGGAAAGGGGTGCGTTTAAATACCAAGTCAAACGCCAATGCACCTATTGAGCTATATAACTTGGCTGTTGACCCTAGTGAGAAAAATGACCTAGCTAAGCAAAACCCTAAAATAGTTGCAAAGATAAAGTTAGCGATGCAAGACCGGGCATCATCGGAAAAAACGTCTTGGAACTTTTAACCCTAGCGGATTATTACAATGAAACCTCTACAGGTTTACTCTGTTAACAAGCCTGTAGACACCTGAAAATTAACGCGCCTGTAACCACCTGGAAATTAAAGGTTTGTAAAATAGCCGGTTCACACAAGCTAAAACAGCCCTAACACTACTGGCTGACAGGGAAGACAATCACTTAATAATAGCTCTATCTTTCGATGGGGCTATTTTTGTCCTATTTCTCTCGTTGAAAACTGCTCTCACCTTCAATGCAAATGGATAGTTTTATTTCAAATATGGAATAAAACTAAGAATTGGCAGGCGTAAACTCAGCAAATATTTCAGAAAAAAACAAATTGTGATACAAGTAAATAAACCAATAGCTGTGCCTATGCCTATCCCTATGAAACGAATAACATACAGAGCAAATAGATTATGCTAAAAAAAATACTGCAAGTGGTCGGTATAACGACACTTTTCGCTACATATTTAATTCCAAGTGCTTATGCAGAAAAAACGAGTGTTGCTCAGCAGAGTAAGCCTAATGTAGTGGTCATCATGACCGATGAACATAACTTTCGCACCCTCGGTGCTTATCGTAAATTAATGAATAAAAAACAATCTTATATGTGGGGTGCTAATCCAGTAACAACACCTAATATTGATTGGCTAGCAGAGCAGGGCGCAATAGCGACCAGCTTTTATTCATCTTCGCCAGTATGCACACCAGCTCGTGGCTCATTTGTTAGTGGTATGTATCCGCAAAACAACGGCGCCTATACCAATCACGTACCATTGAGTGATGATGTTATTACTTTTGCTCAAGTATTGAAAAATAACGGCTATGCGACAGGTTATATCGGTAAATGGCATTTAGACGGCTTAGGAAAACCACAATGGTCGCCTAAGAGAAAGTTTGGTTTTGACGATAACCGCTATATGTATAACCGAGGTCACTACAAACAATTTGTTGATACCAAAGATGGCGCTAAGGTGCCGGTGATTAATGCAAAGGGCGAGCCTTCATACAGTACTGATGGCGCAGATGAAAAATCATTTTCCACTGATTATCAATTTGGCAAAATGTTAAGTTTTATTGATAATCATATCAATAGCGATAAAGAACAGCCTTTCATGATGATGTTAAGCCTAAGCGATCCTCATGGCCCGGACACGGTTCGTGCTCCCTATGACACTATGTATGCAGATGTAGATTTTAAACTACCACACACTTATAACGTAGACCCTAAACAAGCGCCAATTTGGGCTAAGCCTGATTTAAAGCAAAATAAAATGGCTAATTATTACGGTATGATCAAGCTAATTGACGATAACATGGCGCGTTTATTCAGCAAGTTAAAGCAAACAAAGTTACTTGATAATACCATTATCATCTTTACTTCAGATCATGGTGATTTAAAAGGTGAACACGGTCGTCAAAACAAGAGTAATCCGTTTGAAGGCTCTGCTCGAGTACCCTTTATTGTCTATTACCCGAAAAAAATTACTGGCGGCACGGTAGTAAAACAAGCGTTAACCACGGTTGATTTTCAACAAACATTACTAGGCCTTGTTGGTATTGAGGGCAGTGGTAATGAAGAAGGTCGTGACGGCTCGCCACTTTTTGTTAAAAGCAACAGCGCTAAATCTACCTTTGTTAGCAAATGGCAAGATATAGCCTTTATCCGTCAAGCTTCAACAACAGGCTCAGGCTGGCTAACCGCAGTAACTGATCGTTATAAACTTATTTATAACCCTGAAGGAGAGCCTTGGTTATTCGACTTGCAAGCAGATCCCGATGAGTTAATAAATTTCTATACCGTTCCTGCTTATAGGGAAACGATTCATTTTATGGCCACAAAATTAAAACAATATGCGATAAAAAGAAATGACATTTTTTTACTTAATAATGACCACATGTCAGCTCAAGTAGAGAAAGCTATCGCGAACGAACCCGTAGAGCAGGCTCAGCATTTCTCTAAATCGAGAATATAGACACATGAAAATAAAGTTTTCAATCCTAAACCAAAAACTTGTTTTGAGCTTAGCGGGCATATTGCTGGCTATTTCAGCGCCTAATTTAGCGTTTGCAAAAAACGCCAACGACTGGGAAAACCCAGAAGTTATTCATATAAATAAAATGCCAGCGCGGGTGACTTCATATTCATACGATAATACCGAGCAAGCATTAAAGCGTGATCGTAATAATGGCAGCATTAAAATGCTTAATGGTGAGTGGAAATTTAACTTTGTTGATAAATCTGAAGACCGTCCATTAAATTTTTATGAAACAGATTTTAACAGTAAAAGCTGGTCCACCATTCCGGTACCTTCAAACTGGGAATTACAGGGTTATGGCACGCCAATCTATACCAATTCAAACTACCCAATGTTTAAAGGCGGTAAATATGCGGAAGAATATATTAAAGTGCCCTATATCACCCGTGAAAACCCGGTTGGCTCTTATTTAAAAGATTTTACTGTGCCAAAATCATGGCAAGACCAGCAAGTTATTCTTCACTTTGGCGGAGTGACTTCGGCATTTTACTTATGGGTAAATGGTGAAAAAGTTGGTTACTCACAAGGCTCTCGTTTACCAAGTGAATTCGACATTACCGATTATATTAAAAGCGGTAACAACAGCCTAGCGTTACAAGTATTTCGCTGGAGTGACGGTAGTTATTTAGAAGACCAAGATCACTGGCGTTTAAGCGGTATTCACCGCGAAGTGATGTTAATGGCGCAGCCTAAAGTAGCCATTAACGATTTCCACGTAACAACCCGTTTTAATAACGATTACAGTGAAGCCACTTTAGCCATTAAACCTGAGTTAAGTAATCTTGATGATATCAACTTAGACGGTTGGAATGTTCAAGGGCAGTTATTCGATGCTAACGGTAAAGCCGTATTAACCACTAATATGACTGCAACGGCAGAAAAAATTACCCGACTTATTCATCCTCAGCGTGATCAATTTAAATTCGCTTTATTAAAAGCAACGATAAAAAACCCTAAATTATGGACTTCTGAAACGCCTAATTTATATACCTTGGTATTAACCCTTACCAACAAACAAGGCAAGGTGATTGAAACGCGCAGTAACCGTATTGGTTTCCGCGATATACAAATCAATGAGCAAGGTCAATTATTAGTTAATGGCCAAAGCATTAAAATAATTGGTGTTAACCGTCACGACCATGACTCGAAAAAAGGTAAAGCGTTAAATCGTGAAGATCTATTAGCCGATGTTTTGTTGATGAAACAATTCAACATCAATGCGGTAAGAACTGCGCATTATCCAAATGATGCTTATTTCTACGACTTATGTGATGAATATGGCATTTATGTCATGGATGAAGCCAATATCGAAACTCACGGTGTTGGCGGTTTATTTGCTAATTTACCACAGTGGAATAATGCCATGATGAGCCGTGTTGTCCGTATGGTTGAGCGTGATAAAAATCACCCGTCAATTATTTCATGGTCATTAGGCAATGAATCGGGTACCGGACCTAACTTTGCCGCGATGGCAAGTTGGGTGAAAGACTTTGATCCAAGTCGTTTTGTGCATTATGAAGGTGCGCAAGGTGATCCTACTCACCCTGACTATGTTGGTTTATCAGAGATTTACCCAACCCAAGATGATAAGAAAAATCGTTATACCAATGGCGCTAATCCGACCGACCCTGCCTTTGTTGATGTGATCAGCCGCATGTACCCAACGATAGGAGGTCTAAAGGGTTTATCGGATAGTCCTTATATAAAACGTCCTATTTTAATGTGTGAATATGCCCATGCCATGGGCAATTCCTTGGGTAACTTATCAGAATATTGGCAGTTGATACGTGAACGTAAAAACCTGATTGGTGGCTTTATTTGGGATTGGATAGATCAAGGTCTCGAAACACAAAACGAGCAGGGCGAAACCTACTTAGCCTACGGCGGTGACTTTGGTGACAGCCCCAATGATTCAAATTTTTGTATCAACGGTATTATAGATTCATACCGACAGGCCAAGCCGCAAGTATGGGAAGCAAAATATGTGTTCCAACCCGCTGAATTTACCGCTGTTGATTTAGCTGCCGGAAAGGTTAATGTTAAAAACCGTTTTTTCTTTAACAACTTAAACCAATACGCACTAGTGTGGACAGTATTTGAAGATGGCAAAGCACTTGAAACAGGTACTATCTTTAGTTCAGGTAAGGGGTTAGGTAAAAGTTTAGATAAGGGGTTAGCTACGGATTTAGACATTGCCGCTAATGACAATAAAACGCTAACCATTCCATTTAACAAACCAACGGTTAAGCCGGGCGCTCGTTATTGGTTACAACTAAGCTTACGTACTACTAAAAAAGAGTTATGGGCTGATGCAGGTTTTGAACTAGCCAAGCAACAGTTTGAATTACCTATTGCGATACCCGCTCAAAAATCGGCCGATATTACTAAAGCAGTAGTTGTTACTGACAAAGCGAGCCATTTGACCATCGCAAATGATGATTTTGAAGCCGTATTTAATAGAACCAGCGGTTATCTAACGAGCTATCGTTTTAATAACATACCAGTGATAGTGGCAGCGTTAAAACATAACTTCTTTCGCCCGCAAACAGATAATGATCGTAATGGCTGGAAGACCCATGAAACCCATTCGATATGGCAAAAAGCCAGCCAAAGTTTAAAACTTGTAGACTTCTCGGTTAACAAAACCGATAACAAAGTTATTATTTCGACCAAACATACCTTAGGTAAAGCAGGCCTTGATGAAAATGGCGCTGATAAAATTGTCGTAAGTAATACTTATACCATTACTGGTGACGGTAATATCGAGGTTAACGTGCAGTTAAATGCCGATGAAAGCTTACCTAGCTTATTGCGTTTTGGTATGACAACTAAAGTAGCAAAACACTTAGGGGAAATGAGTTTTTATGGTCGCGGGCCGTTTGAAAATTATAGTGACCGCAACCAAGGTGCTGATATTGGAATTTACTCAGGTACAGTTAAAGACTTTGTTTACAGTTATGTTGTGCCACAAGAGAGCAGTAACCGCACTGATGTTGATTGGCTGAAGCTTTCTAATAACGCTAATAATGAAGGAAAAGGTCTAACTTTAACCGTAGATGGTAAAGAAGACTTAAGCATATCAGTATGGCCGTGGACAGCAGAGAATATTGACCACGCCAAACATAGTTACGAGTTACAAGAGTCGGAACGCTGGACAGTAAATATTGATGCACAACAAGCCGGTATTGGTGGCAATGATTCATGGAGCCAGAATGCGGCACCGATTGAAAAATACCAAATACCCGCTGGTGATTATCAATACAGCTTTACGCTATCTACAAAGTAAATGGCAAAATAACCGATAACGGGCATGTTAAATAACCACCTTATTAACAGGTGGTTTTTAGTTTTTTTAAGGGTAAGTAATGAGTAAAAAAATAAAAGACAGAAAAGCACTTTCTTTAGTTATGTTAGCCATGGCTTTAGCTTTGGGCGGCTGTACAAACTCTACTAATATGACTGCTTCCGCGGAAAAATCAGCGGTAACAGTATTTAAAGCCCCTAAGTTACGGCCTTATACTGTTGATGTAGTAGCGCCAATGTATGCAAGCAGTGAACAGTTTACTAAAGCCGAAGTAAAGCAGGCTGCTAATCTAGTGGCTGATTGGCAAATTCGCCATCAAGAGGCATTTTTAAATAGTCCGTTTGTTAACTATCAAGGACTAGAACGTTACAGCTTTGGTGGCTGGTTAATGGGCACTATGGCTATTGGCATGGCTGAATGGGGACAAGTACCAGACAATGAAAAATATCTAAACTTTATTCGCCAAGAAGCGGAGAAATTTAACTGGCAAGTAGAATCACGCATTTATCACGCGGATGATTACATTATTGGTCATCTATATTTAGAGTTATATCAGCAAGACAAACAAGCGCGTTATTTAGCACCATTAAAAAAACGACTTGATTATATTCACGCGAATTGGCTAACAGTAAACAAAGAAAGTACTGAAAGCTGTGTGCAATTATTGGCGGATTGTCACGAACGTTGGACCTGGATTGATGCGTTATTTATGGGCGGACCTGTGTGGGCTAATATGGCTAAAACTACCGGCGATAATAAATACTTAGAATTTGCTGAGCATGAATACTGGGCATCTTTTGATAAGTTTTGGGATGAAGAGGAAAGCTTATTATTCCGTGATTCACGTTTTATTACTGCCCGTGATGTTGATGGCAAAAAAGTATTTTGGAATCGTGGTAACGGCTGGGTTTTTGCTTCATTAGTGAGAATGTTAGACGCTTTACCTGAAGGTCATGCCAGCAGAGAAAAATATATTGCCCGTTTTAAATCCATGGCGAAGCGAATAGCCGAGCTGCAGGAAAAAGACGGTAGTTGGCATCCATCATTATTAAACCCTGAATTGTTTAATATGCCAGAAAGCAGTGGTGCAGGTTTCTTCACCTATGCGATGGCTTGGGGAGTGAATAATGGTGTGCTGGAAAAAGAAAAATATCAAGCGGTTATCGAACGCTCTTGGGCAAATCTAACTGAAAATATCTATGCCGATGGCAGACTGGGTTATGTGCAAGCGTCAGCTTTTGATCCTAGACCCGTTCATAAAGAAGATACCGATGTTTATGGCGTAGGTTCTTTTTTACTGGCCGCTAGTGAAGTTTATTTATTGGCTGAGTAGGCAAAATGCCAATCCACATAAAGCAGTGCACACTTGCTTATGTGGATTGGCATAACAAATGTTCAAATTTCTGATGGATTACGAATTTATGATAAATTTTACTTCAAAAATCACCATTACTTCTCTCGCGCTTAGCATGACTTGTTCTTTCGCAAAAGCTGAGGTTATTTTACCCAACATTTTCAGTGACCATATGGTACTGCAAAGGGGTATGGCCAACCCAGTTTGGGGTAAGGCAACACCAGGCGAAAAAATATCTGTTTCAATTGCTGATCAAAAGCACAACACTGTTGCTGATGCAAACGGTGAATGGCAGCTAAAGCTAGCGCCGTTAAAAGCTGGTGGCAGTCATGAACTGACGGTTACAGGCAGTAATACGTTTCACTTTGAGGACGTATTGGTGGGTGAAGTTTGGTTATGCTCTGGCCAGTCCAACATGGAACTACCAGTGAACGAAAGCAATTCTCACGAGTTAGAAATTGCTTCAGCCAACTACCCTAATATTCGCTTGATTACCGCGCCTAGACCGGGGGCTGAGACAGAACAATTTAGCTTTGATGATCAGTGGCAGGCAACGTCCCCAGAATCTGTAGGTGACTTTTCTGCTGCGTGTTATTTCTTTGGACGTAGACTTCATAATACCCTTAATGTTCCTATCGGTCTGATTAATACTGCATGGGGCGGGGCCCGGATTGAGGCATTTATGCCGCGTAAAGCTCTTGAAGATACCGGTGAATACCTCGAATACCTAACGGATTGGGACCGCCGTATCATTGAAGACTCTGATAGGGAATATGCGGAAAAACTGGCTAAGTATGAAGCTTGGCAGTCTGCTGGCAGCAAAGGAGAGAAACACACACCTTTACATGCTCGTGTGGCTAACCATGCGCCTGGCAGTATATACAATGGTCTAATACATCCTGTTGTCGGATATGGCATTAAAGGCACAATCTGGTACCAAGGAGAAAGCAGTACGGATCGGCCATATCAATACCGACGATTATTTCCACTGCTAATCAATACTTGGCGAGATTTATGGGGCCAGGGGGACTTTCCTTTTTACTGGGTTCAGTTAGCAGATTACAAAAAAGAGTTTGCAGAGCCTAATGGCGGAGCTTGGGCAGAAGTTCGTGAGGCGCAAACCATGACATTATCTTTACCTAATACTGGTGAAGCAATCGCCATTGATCTTGGCGAAGCACGAGATATCCATCCTCGTGACAAGCAAACTGTCGCTAAACGTTTAGTTCGCCATGCCTTGGCAAAAGACTATGGTTACAATATGGCTAGTGACAGTCCAAGTTTTTCGTCGATGCAGATAGCAAGCAAGATGATAAAAAGTAACGCTGAGAGTAAAGCCGCAGGTAAAACAAAAGATAAAGTTGAGGTTAAGCTAGAGCGTAAAGTAGCGGTCATCACCTTTGACCATGTGGCAACAAGCTTGTATTCGTTTGACGTCGACAAAGTATTAGGTTTTGCCATAGCAGGTGAAGATCAGAAGTTCGTCTGGGCAAAGGCTAACATCATCTCAGAGAATCAAGTCGAAGTGTACTCTGATGAAGTTGTTAATCCTGTGGCGGTTCGTTATGGCTTTGAGTTCAATCCAGTGGTTAATTTATACGATAAAAATGGTTTACCCGTAACACCATTTCGTACCGATGATTGGCCTCGTGCTACCTCGTTTAGGTAAAAAGTTAGCAAACTATAAAGTTAATGCAGCTAAAATAGCTAGTATGAGAAAGCCTAATTTTTCTAGCTCCTAATAAAAACGCCCATGAAAGAATTGGCTATTAAGTTAAACTAAGGCTACTTAATATAATGAGTAGCCTTTTCAATTATACCGCCCAGTAAAATTGATAGGTTAAATAATTTAATCTACCTTAAAATCGTACGAGGAATACTTTAGGGTCAATCACTTAACACTGATTTTACCTTCAAAGTGCACTCTACATGAATATATAGGATTCCAAAAATATCATCCTCATTTGACTAGCTGTAAGGTTTGAGATTATTAATTAAACGTTAAATTGAAGTCGAAAATGACAACTAATACCACAAACCGGAAGTTAGCATGAGAAGGGAGAAAGCTGATTCGGATAAGTTTTTGTATCGTTAACGCCCGCAGAAGGCGCGCCGCCTTTCGGCGTCGCTCTTGCTGCGATTGTTATATGATTCATCATTTGGGCCTAAGTGTCTCAATAATTTGCGCATCCACCCAGAATACATCTCCTTTTCCTGTGCTAGCAGGGCCACCAAAGAAAAGATATTTTCCATCTGGCGTTACGTATCCTCCACCTTGTGAGGTACTTGTGTTTATCTTATCTCCGAAGTTAATGGCAGCACCCCAAGTACCGTCTTCCTGTCGAAAACTAATGTACATATCAAGACCACCATAGCCATCATCTCTTTTACTATCCCACAAAATATAGGACTCATCAGGTGCAATGAAGGGGTGGACGTTCGGTGTTCCGGTATTTATCTTTTTACTAAGTGGCTCCGGGGCTTCACGTTCACCATTTATCAGTCGAGAAAATCGAATTTTAGCCTTTCCATCTTTATATCCATCATCAAAAACATAAGTGCCTTTGAACGAACTCGTAAGGCGCATGATGTCGATGTTTTCAAAAGCAGAGCCAAGACTTTTTAACTCTGACCATCCATCATCGGTTCGCTCCCTATATTGGTTTGTATAAAACATAGTTTTACCATCAGGAGAGATAGACCCACCCACCCCAGGTTCCACTTCTGACTCGTGCCATCGATTATTCTCGGATTTAAGAACAAAATGCGAATCTTTTCCACTTTTGTTGTTTCTCCTACTAAAGTAGAACTCTTTCATGTCGGGTGTGAAGACAGGGCCCCACTCATGATGCTCTGTCGAAACAATACCAGGAGCGAAAACTTCGGGAGTTAAGCCTGGAGGCTTTTGCCCAAGATAGGGACCTTCCAATACTGGAAACTCATCTTGACCATAACTATTGCTACTGAAAGCTATAATAGAAAACAGCAGAACAATTGAAATAAAAATGTACTTCATAATTTACCTTTATTTTGAAATCAACGAATTATGTAACTTCGCTAAATGTGATTGAACAAGACATTAGTTTAATCAAGTCGTCTCTAAAACACCTGAAGTCCTTATGAATTTCTGCTGATTTTTTTCTTACGGCGATAATCAACTTATTAAATGTATATAACGATTTTTATGGTGACGCCTCAGTAACATGACTCGAGTAACTCATTAGAAAATAGATGGCAAAAATTTAAAAGTTAACGTCAACAACGCGCACCAAGAAGCCCTTAACAAAAGGGCTAATTAATTTGGAATTCACTAATTTTTTTAAAATGAGATGTTAAGGGCGGGTTAGTACCACATTGCGGACATTAGGTAATATACGTCAAACAATGCTTCGGATTAGGTTTTGTATCGATAACGCTCTACTCAACGGGCAATGGGCAATGGGCGCGTAGCGAGTCTTGCTCCGCTGAAGTAGCTTGTTATATGGTTTGCTATTTGGGCCGGAGCGTTTCAATAATTTGTGCATCCACCCAGTAGATATTTACCTCTTCGTTTCCGCGTTTTGTCCGCTTATCAAAGAATAGAAATTGTCCATCGGGTGACAAACTTGGATTTTTTTCAGAATGAGCGGTATTTATCTTGTCGCCCATATTAATAGCAGGACCCCATGAGCCATCAGCCGCGCGATAACTGATATAAATGTCAGATCTGCCCTGTCCATCTTCTCTGACGCTATCAAAGATAATAAAGCTTTCATCCGGCGCAATATAAGGGTGGGCATTGTATCTGCCGATGCCAAACTGCGGGCCTAGTGACTTCGGTTGTTCATATTTGCCGTTTATCAAACGTGAATAGCGAATAGCAGTATCCAATTTTGGGGTATAGGTATCAAAATAATAAGTGCCGTTTGAAGACGCCGAAAGCCTCATAATGTCGATATCTTCGAAAGGTTCACCGTGGTTTGTTAGCTCCGACCAACCGTCGTTGGTGCGCTCAATATAATTATTGGCAAAATAGATGGTCTTGCCATCGGGAGAGATGGATGGCTCGCTCACTTTCTGTTTGACAACAGACTTCTGCCATTGATTATTTTTATATTCAATGACATTCAAGGAATAAACTTCTTTTTCATCACGCCTGACGAAATAAAAGGTATTCATATCCGCCCCGAACATGCCCTCAATTTCAATAAATTCCTCTGTATTAACAATACCGGGCGCAAACATCTCAGGTGTTGAGCCGGGTGGCGTTTGACCGAGATAGGGACCATCTGGGATGGGATTTTCATCTCGGCCATAACTAGTGCTGCTCATCACTAGAACAGAAAGCAGTAAAACAAATGCAGTGCTAACACGCTTCATAATTTATACCTTATTTTGAAATCAACGAATTATTTAACTTCGCTTAAATGTAATTGAACCAGAGGTCAGTTTAAGTAAATCGGCTTTAAAATACCTGACGTCATTATGACTTTTAGCTGATTTTTTTCTGACGGCGATAATCAACTTATTGGATGCATATAACGCTTTTTATGGAGACGCCTCTGTAACATGACTCGAGTAATTTATTAGAAAATATATGGCAAAAACTTTAAAGCTAAGGTCAGCAACGCGCACCAAGAAGCCCTTAACAAAAGGGCTAATTAATTTGGAATTCACTAATTTTTTTAAAATGAGATGTTAAGGGC
>JALJPA010000380.1 GCA_022969215.1 Colwellia sp.
ATTGTTTTTTGTAACGACATTAATCATGCAGAACGTATGCGTCGTGCACTGGCAAATTTGAACGCAGCTCAAATGGCCATCAATGAAAAGTACGTGATGAAAATCACCGGGGACGATGAGTTAGGCAAAAACCAGCTAGAAAACTTCATGAATCCCAAAAAAGCCTACCCTGTTATCGCCACAACCTCAGAGTTAATGACAACAGGGGTAGATGCTAAAACCTGCAAATTGATTGTGCTCGATCAAAACATTCAATCTATGACTAAGTTTAAACAGATCATTGGTCGTGGAACCCGTATTGACGATCGTTACGGCAAGCTTTGGTTCACTATACTCGATTTCAAAAAGGCCACTGAACTGTTTGCAGATGAGCGTTTTGACGGTATCCCTGAACAAGTGATGGAGCACACGCCAGAAGATATTATCGATGGTGAGGGCGATATAGGAAATGAAGAAAGCGCTGATGATGGCTTAGGTGAAGTATGCGAAGATCAGGAAGAATATGATTCTGGTGATACAAATAGTGATGCTGATCTAAACGGTAGTGCAGCAGAGTGGCAAGAGGGCCCGATAGGAAGTGACGATGACGAAGACAATCGTTTCATTAAATTTCATATCAGTGGCGTTATTGTTAAAAAGCTCAATGAGCGAGTGCAGTATTATGACTCTGATGGCAAACTCGTGACCGAATCCTTTAAAGATTACACTCGAAAAACCGTGATCAAGGAATTTAGCACACTCAACGACTTTATCAAAAAGTGGAACGCGAGCGAGCGTAAACAGGCCATCATCGATGAATTAGCCGATGCAGGCGTTATTTGGCAAGCGTTAGAAGAAGATGTCAGTCGCGATCTAGATCCATTTGATCTAATCTGTCATGTTGCTTTCGGCCAACCGCCTTTGACCCGCAAAGAGCGAGCTAACAACGTAAAAAAACGCAATTACTTTGGTAAATATAGTGAAACAGCACAACAAGTGCTCAATAGCCTATTAGAAAAGTATGAAAACAGCGGAATAAGCGAAATAGAGTCGAAGCAAGTGCTAAAAATCACGCCATTTGATAAAATCGGCCGCCCTTTAGAGATAAAAAAGAAAGCCTTTGGCGGGAAAGAACAATATGAGCAAGCGATCAGTGAATTAGAAGATGCGCTCTATCAAACAAACGATGAATTTGAGCCCCAAAGCGCTTAAGTTTTACTAAGCTGATAAAGAAAATTAAAGCTTAGCCCTAATCTTACAGAACATATAACGAGTCAAAACATGTCTATTTCGTCAGCAATCAAATCTATCCAAGACATCATGCGTAAAGATGCGGGGGTCGATGGTGATGCCCAGCGCCTGGGTCAATTATCTTGGTTATTATTCTTAAAAATATTCGATGCCCAAGAAGAAGAATTAGAAGACGAACAAGACAATTACAGCGTTCCATTTCCAGAGCAATACCTATGGCGCAACTGGGCTGCTGATGGGCAGGGAATAACGGGTGACGAGCTATTAGACTTCGTTAATAATGATCTAATACAAAACCTAAAATCGTTACCGGCTTCAATCAATAAAAACCCACGCGGTTACGTTGCCAAAGAAGCGTTTAGCGATGCTTTTAATTACATGAAAAACGGTACGCTATTACGCCAGGTCATTAATAAGTTAAACGAAATCGATTTCACCAATTCACAAGAACGTCATTTGTTTGGTGATCTATATGAACAAATCCTAAAAGACCTGCAAAGTGCTGGTAACGCTGGCGAGTTTTATACCCCGCGTGCTGTCACACGTTTTATCGTGCAAATGATCAATCCAAAATTAGGTGAATCCGTATTGGATCCCGCATGCGGCACAGGCGGATTCTTGGCCTGCACAGTGGATACCTTAAGAGAGCAAGTAAAGGACTCTGCTGGTCAGCAACAGCTACAAAACTCAGTGCGCGGCGTCGAGAAAAAACAACTACCGCATCTATTGTGTACCACCAATATGTTATTACACGGCATCGAAGTACCTAAAAACATACGCCATGGAAATACGCTAAATAAGCCGCTTTCTAGTTTAGACGAAGACGATATGGTTGATGTGGTGATATCCAACCCACCCTTTGGCGGCACCGAAGAAGACGGTATTGAAAAAAACTTCCCGTCGGAATACCAAACCCGTGAAACTGCTGATTTGTTTTTGCAATACATCATCGAAGTGCTCAAGCAGAAAGGCCGCGCCGCAGTAGTCTTACCCGACGGCACGTTATTTGGTGAGGGCGTAAAAACTAAAATCAAAAAACTGTTATTAGACGAATGTAATCTACACACTGTGGTACGTTTACCTAATTCAGTCTTTGCCCCCTATACCAGCATTAAAACCAATATATTGTTCTTTGAAAAAAAGGCAGCAGGCAAAATAGGAGCCACCAAAGAGGTTTGGTATTACGAAGTACCTTTACCGGTAGGTGTAAAAGCCTTTAATAAAACCAAACCCATGAAGTTAGCGGATTTTGCAGCTTGTGCGCAGTGGTGGGGTGAAGGCAAAAGTATTGATGCTAAAACTGAGCGTAAAAATCGCCAAGAAAATGAATTCGCTT
>JALJPA010000381.1 GCA_022969215.1 Colwellia sp.
GAATGTTCAAGCGATTAGAACGCAAGTTTGGGGTAAAGATGCCAAGTTATTTTACGAGCTGGAAGATGCCTATTATGATTACCGCTTATCGTTAACTGAGCCGGATAATCGCTTTAACCAAACTCACAATGCCGATGACTTTATTGAGCAATATAACCAATTGTTAGAAGAACACAGCGCTGACTTAGACAGCTTTTCATTAAACTCTGATATAGCCAAATATGAAGCGGCGTTGCAGTTAATCCCTGAGAATATGACTGAAGAGCAAAGCGCTAACATCAAGGCTCAATTAGCGGATAAATACCTGACTTCCAATGAGCAAAAATCCATAACCAGCAGAGTAGAACAAGTTAATCAGCAAACACAGGAAATAACGAACTACCAACAGGGATTAAGTCAACTTGAGATAACACTGACTCATGAACGTGCAACTTCAAAGAAAACGATGAATGAGCAAGATTGGCAAATTTATAAAACGGAGCGATTCTATCAATTTCGTCTTAAATTCTTTAACTCTTAGTGATAATCAGAAGTGTATTTCATCTACGTTTTGGTAAATTTAGCTAAAAGATTCCTACAGGTCAATCCTTGCAGATAATAGCTTGCGATGTTTTACATGCTATTGGTACATCGTATGGTGTAAAATTTCTCAAGGACGCCCCGCATTGGTTAGCAAAATAAGGGAAGTCAGGTTGTTGATTCACTTAGAAATGTACCAGGCGGTGTGCAACTTGGCACTGAAGCTAGCAGCGTACCAAACAAACTAGGCTCAGCAAATTTTGATCTGGGTATTATTGCGGGAACTCGGAGTATAAATTTGGTACTTTCTACAATGATGCCGAAAGTAGATGACGGTAAGGGATTCGTCGAAAACAACAAGTTTGATGGCATGAGAGATCATATATGTTTACCAGTGACACATCCGTTCATGATGAAAAACAATAAGGTAATCAAGCAAGTGTTTCATTATCATAATCAATTTAATCGCTAGGATATTTGGTTCCAAAGTAATTGATTCCGGAGAGTGCTGCCACTTGTTGAGGATCGGAGTTTATGAGCATACAGGCGAAACGTTGAATAAATAAAAGTGCAAATTAGAACATAAAAACTTCAGCTAACTTGCACTTTGTTACCATATATTATTACAGTAGCTATTTACTCGTATAGTATTGAAAATAACGTTAAATTGCATTTATAGTTACATCAACTTGCATCATTTTTTCGAGGGGATGGCCACAAAAATTATTTAAAGGGTTATGATTGATTATTCATAGTTTTCTTCAAAAACTCGATTAGCCATTTTACTTTTAATGGCACGTTTTCTTTGTATGCGTGGACATAATAGATGTTATCCGTTTTCCCTTTTAAGTGCTCTAAAACATGTTGTATTTTTCCTTCATAAATATGTTTTTTTACAAAAATATCAGGTAACAAAGCGATTCCTAATCCAAGTGAAACCAAATCAAGTGCAACATTTGCACTGTTTACTTCAAACTTTGGTTTTAAACAAATATCAAACTGCGTATTGTTATTATCTTGAAAATGATGGATTAGGTTTGTTGTCTGCCAACTAGTGGCTATAAATGGATGCTCTTCGATATTATTAAGAGTTACTTTTTTTTCCAACGAAGATAAATAGCTACTTGATGCCACTAATATTTCACGATGTTCACCTATCTTACCGGCTTTTAACTCGCTGTCCTGTAGTACTCCCACACGAATAGCAATATCGATGCCTCTTTTTATAATATCTAAATTACCATCATCCACAATAAGCCGTGGTTCGACCTGTGGGAATTGTTTGTTTAACAGTTTAATTGCAGGTAAAACAAGGGGCTGTGCTAATGCCTGAGGTACGGTAATACTCAAACTACCTGTAGGTTGCTGTTTGATATTATTAATTTCATCAATCGTAATATCTAGCAAGGTTTTTAATTCCTCGCTTCGTTCTAATAATTTGTGCCCTACACTCGTTAAGCTTAATGCTCTGGTTGAACGAGTTAATAGTTGCACACCAAGATGTTGCTCTAGACGAGTGACGTATTGACTAATAGCCGACTTTGTTAAATCTAATTTCTCAGCAGCGGCAGTAAAACTGCCTTGTCTTATAACTTCCCTGAACACCATTAATAAGTAAAATAGGTTTTTTTGTTTAATTTTCATAAACAATAAGTTAACAAAAGTGATGTTTATTAGCAAATAACTTAACTATAAACTTAGCGTACAGTTCATTTAACGAGAAGATAAAACAATTATGACGATAAGTACTACTAAGGCAGAAGTATTAAATGCCAGTAAACAATGGATAGAAGCATTCAATAGAGGAGATATTAGATATTGCTCTGAACAATATTTGGAGCAGGCCGTCATGGACGCCAGACCTATGGGGCAATATACAGGCCGTACTGAAATTTATGATTTCTGGCTAAATTTTGTCAGTAGTACTGGTGCAACTAACCTCAGCTACACGGAAATTCATATTGAAGTGTTAGATAAAGACAGCGCTAAATTATCTGCCAAGTGGTCAATGAATGTCGGTAAGGGTTTTATCAGTAAAGAGTTCTGGGTCAAAAAAGAGGGGACTTGGTTTTTCTCTGAAGATGACTTTACCGTTGAAGAGCAATTTTAATATTTTAAGGATTGAGTTAATGAGAAAACAGATATCAATCGCATTCTGCAGCCTGATAATTACTTTAATAAGTTGTTTACCAGTTAATGCACTAACAAATAATTCACCAATAGAGAGCATGCAATGATTACATCAGAAAAAGAAACGTATTTATTAGTCCACTCAGCTTGGTTAGGTGCGTGGCAATGGGAAGGCGTTGTTTCAATTCTAAAAGAAAAAGGCCATCAAGTTTTCGCTCCTGA
>JALJPA010000382.1 GCA_022969215.1 Colwellia sp.
AAATGGTAGCGGTGGTGGTTTATTTTCCGCTGATCTTGATTGGGCTGGACCAGCTGTATTATCTTTCGTTGATGATCCTGGAGAATCTGGAACTATTAACGCAGCAGGACCCCAAAGCATCAGTTTAAAATGGGTAGATTGTTGCACTGATGGTTTTGTTATCAGTGGTTTTGATCCTAATGATTTATTTATAGATCTTACTAATGTACTTGGTTCGGACTTAACCGAAGTGATATTTCTAAGCCCAGATCGAAATAATACTAACTTTTCCTTTCCACAGGACGAATTCAATATCAGCATTGCTAATTGTGTTCCAGCAACGGACCCAAATGCTTGTGTAATAATCACGACTCCTGAGCCATCAATTGTTTTTCTATTTGCTATAAGTTGCTTTAGTTTGTATTCCTCCCGTAGATTGTTGGATGTTAAAGAAGGTCGGAATCTAAAATTGAGTCAAGTGGTGAATATTCGAAAAACAAGCCATTAGCTAATGCTCGGCATACGTTAACGGACATTACTGATACTTGGGCTATGGTTTACGCTAGATGATGTTCGTATTTTTTCTGAGTAGGCGCCATAGGAATTCCAAAGGCTAATCTTAAGGTAAACAAAGTGCAACGTCCCTTGTTCTGGATATACCAAAGGTACAATTATGAATAAAAAATGCCTGTCAGTTATAAACCGACAGGCATTTGTTAGCAATAGTATGCTATTCCTTTAAAGGGCTTTTATTTACCCTATTGTGGCTATTGCGGATTTAAGCCTAATTTTTGCAGCACTAGTTTGAAGTTAGCACGACGTTCTTTAATCGCATGAACTTCACCACTTACTGGACAATGACCGTCTGGACAACCACGGTTGACGATACCTGATACCGCATCAACAAATGCTGTACCTACCATGCCACCATCAACATACTTTTTCAGCTCTGCGTGGTAATTCCAATCTGCGTATGGTCCACCTTCATTATCGTAGGCTTGCACAGAGCTAACCCAGAAGAATAAACCGGCAATCCACTTAATTTCTTTATGTTCTTCAGAGCTACAAATTAACCCTGGGTTTGAACATAAATCTAAATCAGCATAGAGCGGGCTATCGGGTGCTGCTGCAACGGAAGTGCCATCAATGGTGGTGCCAATGGTATCTGGATCAACGTGTGAACGACCGACGAAGTGGTTAAGTGTACCGAAGTTTTGACGACCTGTGGTTTGAATAACACCACGTCCCCACCAACCACAGCCTTCAACACTTTCATCACTACCGTCCCAGATGAAACTACCTGCTTTTTGACCAACATACTGCTGACATTCTTCACGCTCAAATACTTGTTTAGAAGTATCTATAGCTGTTGGTACAGTATTACAGTGACCTGCGTTAGTCCAGCGACCGACTTTACCGTTAACTAAAAGCCCTTGCTCTGCCAGTACTGCGTCTGGCGCGGCAAAGATTGGCGCTGGCGCACCGTACCACTTAGCGTGGGTATTGGCCGTTTGTTCCATGGTATTATCACGAGGACAAGAGTAAGCATGGTCTTTACCTGATACCGGGTGAGTGCCGTAATCCGCATATTTCTGACCTAATTGTCCACAACTTGCGGTCATCGGGTAATCTACTTTTGCGCCATATTTAACTTCAGACCAGTTATTCTCGTCACAAGCATCGAAACGAATAGTTTCTTGCATACTTTGTGATAAGAATGCGGCAATAGCGACTTTCGCATATTTAGCATTGGTTGCATCATCAGCAGTGTTATCGACTAACCAGAATTTATCGCCAGCGACACCAACATTGTGCATTGAGTTTAAGCCAGTTAAAAAATCAGCCCATTTATAAATGGTTGATGGCACCCAAGATGAGGTAGGGGTTTCGTAAAGGAACACCTGACTATCCATTACCGTTTCAATACCCGATAAATCACTGTTTAAAGAAGCGATACTCGTCAGTGGCGTTACACCAGAGCCAGTACCGACATAATAAAGTGGTACCTTAAAGCTCTGGTAGCTAGCAATTTTACTGGTTAGGGTTGTGCTATCGATATCAAATAAAATCGCGAAGATATTGTTGTGAGCCGCTTTTCGTATTTTACTCTCGCCAGCAGTATTGCCCATAAAGTATGTTGTTGCTTGCGCTGTTGGCACCGAAGATAACATTGCTGGCGCTTGCACAAAGTCAGTGACTTGTTTGACGTATTCTAAGGCGTTATGCCATTGCTCACTTGATAAGCTGGCAGAGCCGCTTGATTTAGTGAAAGCAATAAAATCAGCTTTTGAGTCTCCTTTATAAAGTGCCAACTTATCAAGTAAATCAGATGTTGCTTTAGAGGCCGCATTCCACACAGATCTTTTGCCTGAGTGCGTAGCGTAAGCAAAGTCACCAATGCTTAACGACCAACCAAAAGTAGCGTTTGGCGCAAGCGTAGTCAGTATTAAGTTTTGCGCTTGAGCCCAGCCCTTAGCATCATCGCTTAAGGCATCAATGTCACTAACGCTGATATTATTAGTATTGGTGGTCGCTAAAGCGGAAGTTAACGCTTGTTTCACGGCAATTGTGCCTAAAGACGCGCCTTTATCTGCAGTAATACTATCAAGTACATCAGTGTTGATAATTATAGACTCAGAGCCAGCCAGTTTTGCTGTTTGAATTAGTGATACGAAAGCAGTTGTTAACTTGGTGTCATCTGATAGCTCTGTGCTGTTGATTAGGTTAACCGTAATCATATCAGGCAGTGTTGAAGATGGACCGCCAACAACAAAGTCACTCGGCCAGCCATTAACTTTTAAACTTACCGGATCTTTAGCATTTGGTAACGATAACAGTGGCGCTGTACCTTGTGCTGTACCATCACAGTTTACTTTCCAA
>JALJPA010000383.1 GCA_022969215.1 Colwellia sp.
TCCTTGAATAGGAACTGGTATATAATCAACTTGTTAGCAAAAATATTAGCAAGTACACTAGCGCCCAATTTTCGATACATTAATTAGATATGTTTATTTCGGAGTGTTAGCTTTAAAACGTTCGCTCGATAGCTTATTTAGTAGACCCGTTATTTCATGACGCTCTTTAAAGGATTTATATGACTAAAACTCTTAATTGCCTTGTCGACCATACCCGTATTGGGGTTGACGAACTTACTTCTTCCTTATCAGCTTCCTTATTTTCCGATAACAAAAAAACAGACAGTAAAAACCATGATTCCGGCGTGCAAGGCTTTGTTGGCCATGAGCGGGCGAAAGAGGCGTTGGCCTTTGGTTTATCAATGTCGACAATCGGTTTTAATGTTTTTGCTATGGGTGAGCACGGCACAGGCCGACAAACATTAATCAAACAAATGTTAACCTCCCTTGCAGCCGAGAAAACCGCACCTGATGAATGGTGCTATACCAATAATTTTGATGAAAGCCATATTCCCCTAACCTTGTCGCTAAAGCCAGGTGATGGTAAAAAACTCTTAGTTAGTATGAATAAGTTTATCGATGGTTTACTGAGTTTATTCCCTGAGGTCTTTGATAACCCAGGTTATCAAAGACAAAAATCCGCCATTGATCGAGAGTTTAATAAAAAATACGATCAGGCCATCAGTATTGTTGAAAAAATTGCTTTAAAAGATAATGTGGTTTTATATGAAGAAAATGGCGAATTAGTATTTTCACCTTTGGTTGATGGTAAACCGTTAACTGATAAAGAATTCTCTAATTTAAATGAAGAGGAACGAAGCAAGTTTTACCAACTACTCGGTGACTTAGAGAATGTGTTGGCCGAGCAATTATTAGAGTTACCACTATGGAAACGACTGTCTTTTGATCAATTAAGAAAGCTTAAAAATGACACTGCTGAGCAAGCTATTAAGCCTTATATTACTGAATTAGAAAAAGAGTTTAGTAATAATCAAGACGTATTGAAATATTTAGATAAAGTAAGAAATCATGTAGTAGATGCAGTATTAGAGACGCTAGTCACAGAATCTGATGATATGCCAACGGATAAAGAATTACGTAAATTGATGGTTGAGCGTTTTCTGCCCAATTTACTGGTGCCGCGTGATGACACACAAGGAGCTCCGGTCGTTTATGAGCAAAACCCAACCTATCAAAACCTCTTTGGTCATGTTGATTTTGCCAGTTTTCAAGGCAGTAGTTATACTAGCTATCGGTTAATTAGGCCCGGCGCTTTACATAAAGCTAATGGCGGCTACTTATTATTAGATGCCGACAAAGTGTTAACTCAACCTATGGTTTGGTCGCGCTTGAAACTGGCCTTAAAAACCCAGCAAATTACCATTGAAAACCCTTATTCTGAATATAGTCCGCCAAGTGGCTATAGCTTACAGCCTGAAAAAATCCCTCTGCAGGTTAAAGTGGTGCTACTGGGTGATGCCGAAATTTATTATACCTTACAAGACTACGATCAAGAGTTTACTGAACTCTTTCGGGTGTTAGCTGATTTTGACCGCCATTTAGATAAAACGGATAGTAATTTAATTGCATTTGGCCAGTTAATAAGGCGACGGGCTGAGCAATATAATTACCCCAAGGTGAGTAGTGAAGCAGTACTAGAGCTAGTTCGTTATGCACTGAGACGCAGTGCACATAAACACAAAATTTCAGCCAATATAGTGCAAATAAATGATTTACTCGATGAAGCAAATTACTGCTGGCAAATGCAAGGTGGTACGGGGGGGTTAACCGCACAGCATATCGCATTGGCGCAAGCTGCGAAGAAGCGCCGTATTGGTCGACTCAGTGAAACTTGGCTCAGTGAAATAAAAGAGCGGCAAGTGTTAATAAGTACTGAGGGCAAGTATGTTGGTAAGGTCAATGGTTTAACCGTGTTAGAAATAGGTGATAGTGTTTTTGGTACTCCAGCCCGGATAACAGCAACCGTTTATGCGGGTAGTGAAGGTGTAACTGATATCGAACGAGAGGTAGACTTAGGTAAGTCTATTCACTCCAAAGGGGTGTTATTGTTAACCGGATATTTAGGTCATAAATATGGACAAACCTTTCCTGTATCTATATCCGCCAATATAGCCATAGAGCAATCCTATGGGCATATCGATGGCGATAGTGCCTCCATGGCTGAGCTTTGTGCACTTATTTCTGCCATTACCTTATTACCGATAGATCAAAGCCTAGCGATAACTGGCTCAATTAACCAACATGGTGAAGTGCAATCCATTGGTGGCGTTAATGAGAAAATAGAAGGCTTCTTCCAGTTGTGCCAAGACAAAGGCTTAACAGGAAAACAAGGGGTTATTATTCCACAGACCAATGTCATTAACTTAATGCTTAATGATGAAGTGATAGCTGCGGTTGCTCGTGGTGATTTTACCATATACGCTGTTGAGACAATTGATCAAGCTCTGGAGTTATTAATGAATGTAGATGCCGGAATTATTAGTCGAACAGGTCGCTATCCACGAAAATCTATTCATGGTTTAGCCCTGGATAAACTCGAAAACTTTGCTGATCTCCTCAATGGTCCCGAAGAGTAATATTATTTTCTTTTATCACCAGGTGAAAAAATAAGCCCTAACAGTTCAATAATTGCACTTCTTTAGGGCTTTTGTTATGGTGGTTTTAGATAAAACAATAAGCGGTATGAAATTTAAATGGAATTTTCGACGGAAGAGCTGGATTTTTTCAATAATATTTTTACTGAAACATCAACAGACTGCATGGTTAGTGACACAAAACACCAACTTAGTGTGAAAA
>JALJPA010000384.1 GCA_022969215.1 Colwellia sp.
TCATTATATCGACGATAAACCCGCCATCTTCAGGAGAGGTGAACGTGGCAGTACCATTAAACAATTGGGCTCGTTCTTGAATACTGATTAAACCGAGACTGCCTATATTCTCTGTAAGGGTGAGATCACAGCCAATACCATCATCGATAATTTGAAAGTATAAATTGCCTTGCTCTTCTTGTAATAAGACAAAGACTGCAGAGGCTTGCGCATGCTTGGCAACGTTGTTTAATGCTTCTTGTAATATGCGATACAGATTTAGGGATAGCTCTTTGTTAACCGCTGGAATAGGGTCGAACAAGGTTTGAATATCAATATCTTTGATGGCAGATAAGCGTCGGCATTCGGCTTTAAGTGCGACGAGTAGCCCTAAATCTTCTAATATCGCCGGGTGTAACGAGCGTGATAAGGCTTGCATATCTTTGGCAAGATCTTGGATCTCGTGATGTAATACGCAGGCTGATTTTTTATCGTCGGCATCGGTTAAACGATTGGTGAGTGATGAGGCTTTGATGGTTAATAGTGCCATGCGCTGGGAAAAATTGTCATGCAGTTCACGTGATAACATACGGCGTTCGGTTTCTTGGCTATCCATTAAATGTCGTGATAATAATTCGAGTTTCTCATTTTTATGTTGCAGCTTTTCCCAATAGGCATAACGCTCGAAAGTGGCCGCGAGGATCTGCCCAAAACTCCGGACGCGGATGATGGTTTCTGCTTGCCAATGGACTGGTTCGAGATAACGGCTCGCAGTAATGCCGCCCCAAATACGCCCGCGTACACGAAAGGGAATGACAATATGCGCAATGATCCCTTCCATTTTTTGGATTATAAATTCATCATGATTGATAACATCGAGCAGATTACCTTCGGCAATAATGGGTTCGCCTTTGCTGATCTGCTCCAGATAAGGTGAGTAGAGTCCTTGGGCCGGTAACGAAATGGGCTGGTAACCGGGCGCCGCAACAGCAAGTGCACCTTCAAAACGGTTATCTACAGTTAAGCGAACCAACGACATGCGCTGAGCTTGGATATAAGGTAAAAAAGCAGTTAGTGAAGACTCAATCACACTCAGTAAGTCGGCGGTATCACTTTCCAATAACCAATTTGATACCTCAATGGTAAATTGTTCGATACTCAAGCCAGCCTCATTTATCTTTGGCCGTTCTCGCATAGGCATAGTCCTCATAGGATGTTAGTTATTCGTCACTGCTTCATTTCCACAATATATTATTAGCCTGATGCATGTGATTTGGCTATTAAAAATTAGTAAATAGGGTTAAATCTAGCAATTCTACGAGTACCTTTCGCTTCCTTAGTTGATTAAAATCAAATTCTTAAAATTCGTTCCTAATAGTTTAATTTAGGAATAATTCAGCGAGGAGTTAACCTGTGAGTTTAATAACTATGCCTTTTGTGGGCACTGGCTTTGATACGGGATTACATATTGTTGCTGCTGTAGTGCTTATCGCAACTGTGGCAGCTGCAGGGATTGCTTTTTGGAAGTTTCATGAGGTTCCTATTCACCAAGCCCATAAAAATAGCCATCAACAATTAACCTTGATCACCACCTTAACTTGGGTCGGATTTATTTGGCATTGGGTGTGGGTAATTGCGGTGATTATTGCGTTTGTGGACGCAGAACAAGCCATTGCCAAAGTACGTGATATTTGGAAGTCAGAGGGGGATAGCGCATGTTAGAAGGGTTAGCAGTCTGGGCATTCCTTATTTATTTACTGCGTTTAGTGGGTATGCCGTGGAATAAATATTCTAAGGGTTTTGCCTATATCGGTGGCTCTGCGTGGTTACTGTTTGTTTGGGTTGGTCTAATTACTTATACGCCAATGGATTTATCCGGTGGCTCATTAGTGCAGTCGCCACATATTCAGTTACGTCCCGGTTCAACGCAGGTGACTGGTAATATTAAAACGCTCCATGTTAAACCTAATCAAACTGTCACCAAAGGTCAGCTTATTTATGAACTAGAGGATCAGGTTTATCAGATCGCATTAAATCAGTCGGCTGCACAAGTACAGAGTGCCGAAGTTGCACTCGCATCGGCATTAGATGATGTGCGGATTAATGAGTCTAAATATGCAATTGCCAATCAAGACATCGCCATTAATGTCGATCAACAAGCTGAAATAAAAGCGGACTTGAGTTGGAAGAGTACGACGTTACAGCGTTATATTGATCAAAATAAAGTCGCTGCATTTACTATTACCGAAAGTAAGTTAGATGAACAGAAAACGGCTGTGCAAATTGCTAAAGCAAAATTAACCGTCCTGCAATCACAAGCTGAAAAACTCATACTTAACGCCCAGCAAGCACTGCTTAATACCAGTAAAACTGAACATGCTGTTAATAGCCGTAAAGCGGATTTAGCCAACCAAACCGAAGTCTATGCCCAGGCTCAGTGGAATCTAGATAATACGCTGATATATGCACCTGCTGATGGTTACTTAACTAACTTTATTATTCGCGAAGGTCAATACATAGGAGCGATGCCACGTATTCAAATGTATACCAATGAAAAATATGTATTAATGCGTGTTAATCATCAAGCAATTCGTAATATTGAAGTTGGTCAAGCGGCGGAATTTGCTTCTGCTGTTTATCCGGGACATATCTTCTCTGCTGAAGTTGAAGGTATCGTTGAAGCGACAGGTGAAGCACAGGGTTCATTATTAGCAAAAGAAACCCCTGTTCGAGCTACGACGGGGCAAAATGTGCAGAACAAACATCACTTTGTTCGCTTAAAGCTAATAGAAACTGAAGGGTATGATATGCCGGTGGGTGCTGT
>JALJPA010000385.1 GCA_022969215.1 Colwellia sp.
CAGCAGATACACAGGCATCAGCAGGTACATGAGTGCGCTGTAGAGAGTTCGCATGAGCCGTTCCCTACCCACGTAAAACCGCGCAAGCATAGCTCGCCCTCCCCCTGCCTGTCAGTATTTTACACTGAGCAACAATTGAATTTTATGAAACTTAACTCTGTCGATAGAAGGTAATTTAATCTGAATTACCTTCAGAATCTGGCTGTTTAACTATCTGAACTAAATATATTTTTTATAGTTTATACTCAGGGGCTGTATTAAAGTTGTCAAAAGGTCGAGCGAGTTGCATTACTGAGGCGATAACAGCATAAATACCCAGGGCGTATTTTACAGACAATGACTTTCACTGTAGCGCAGATATAAGGTCTACAGTGATGTTTATCTTTAACTGGCAAGGTCACTTATTATGAATCGCTCATCCGTCATGAAACGAGTAACGTGGGTATAAAAACTTACTCATTAATGACACAAAAGCCATTGCCAAAAGGGTCTACACAATGAGCAATAGAGCCCCAATCACCGCTCTCGCCGACTTCATGCGCACCGCCTAATTTCACTATTCTCTCAACCAGTTCATCGATATTTTCACAGAGAAAATCTAAGTGAATGGGTGTCCAATGACGCCCATAATCACGGTTAACATCACTTTCTGTGGGTAGTGGCTTGGTGCCTGCTAATTTTTCTAGCAAATATATATCGCAATTATCAACGGCAAGTACCACCATTTTAGCTCCTTGATCACGAACCCTTTTACAGCCTAGTGCTTCAATATAAAAAGCCTCTGCTTGTTTTAAATCTGATACATCAATACTCACTGAAAGTTTTATCATTAAAATTATCCTTAATATTTTATAGATACTTACCTATACTGTACATAATAACAGTACCCATGTAAATGTACACGGCCTCTAATACAAAGTAAAAGTTATATTGGCTAAACATTAAATAAACACTAGGTTAGGTTAACAATAGCAAGGCAGGAGGTAACTCAAGGTAACTGTATAAAAAGACAGTTACCAATGATTGAGTCACCTTTACATAATTCGGATAAACATTTCCAGCAATAAAACCTGCTCTTTTCCGTTTACTGTAACCATATAAGCGCGTCATCACGATCAATGAATACTTGAATGTTTAGGACTTTAGAGCTTGGTATACTCGCTGAAAAATCAGCACTCATTCGGGCCATTTTATTAGGAGCAAAAATGGCAATCTTATTGATTTCTCCTAAAGTACCAAACTTCATGAGTGCATCAAGTTGGGTTGAGTAAGAATTAGTCTTATTAATGAGTAGCGAAAATGAGTCACTGAAAATTGACAGTAAACAATGATGAATTTCATCAACCATTTTAACGTTAATATCGACGCTACTATCAACAATTATTTCGGCAAGGTCATTACGCAAGACTGTAATCTTGGCAAATGATATTTGGTGTACATCCATATAATAATTCTATTCCTAATAAAATAGACTTATTGCGCTCAATAAGTCTATTTATTGCTATCGCTAAGGTTGTGGATAACATTACTTTTTTTAGTGCATATATTATAACTTTAAAATTAATAACTTTACAGTTCAAGCATCATTAAATTGTACAAAGACCCTATTACGCTCAAGTTATTACCAATGAATCGGGTCAACTTTATAATAGCTGGTTAGCTGGCTATACAGCGCGGGGTGTTGTTGAGAAAACAACTGAGACTTTTCAAAAAACACTTCGCTGACCACAGCAAAAAACTCTGCCGGCTCGGTAGCACCATAATAATCAAATATTGATGGTGTTCCTGCTGCAGCTTGCTTTCTAAGCTCTTTAAATTGTTGGCTAAATATCTCAGACCAGCATTGATAACTTTGCCCTTTACCCAAAATAGGCGCGCCATTCGCTTTACCATTTTCTTGATCAAGTTGATGGGCAAACTCATGAATAACTACATTGTGGCCATCGTTAGGTAATTCTGCGCCATGTACACTGTCTTGCCACGATAAGACTATCTTGCCAAAATCCCAAGACTCGCCTGATAAAGCTATTCGTTTGGTGTATTGGGTACCATCAGGGTTAAGTTGGCTTTGCTCTTTCATAAACGCACTGGGGTATACCAAAATAGTTTTTAATTTAGGGTAGTAATCGGTTTTTCTATTGAGCAGCAATAAGCAGGCTTGCGCCGCTATGGTAATTTTTATCTCATCGGTGATTTTAACGCCATTGCAACCAATAAATGTTTTCTCAGCGATAAATACTTGTATATGTTGCTTTAACTGCAGCTGTAAATCCGTTGGCATTTGCCTAAAATATGGCATTCTTTGCTGGATTATTTTACGCCATTGTTTTTTAAACGGTAAACTTCTTACTTGATCGCGCTTATATTCACGCCAATATGGCTTTGCCATTAAAGAGCCAATGATGGCGATTGCAATAAACAAGGGTAACAAAATAGGTAACATAAACATCCTTATAGGGTGAGCTTAATTAATATCTTGGTACGAGTTGGGGCAATTTCAAGCCATAAGGATATTTAAACAACATGGGAAAAGTGGTGGCTTGAGTTAAATTTCATCGTTATGGACGTTGCAGGTAATGACTGAAAGACCCTTATTAATTCACCGATACGTCATCGGTACAGCTAAATTAACAAGGGTTAGAGGACGTTTGCTTTGGCACTTTTATTTGCTAAAAGTCAGCACTTATCAGGGGCTATTTGTTATTTAAATGTGGTACTTAAGCCCTCTATTAACTCGGCACTTTTATTTACTTCAATACCACAATTATTCACCTGTTCAGCTAAGTCAGCATTATTT
>JALJPA010000386.1 GCA_022969215.1 Colwellia sp.
GTCGGAAAATATGCAGTTAGAAATAAATTAAGAATGTCTCCGCTTACCCTTGAGTTCAAGCCACAAAGACGACATAAGGGATTTAGGTGGTGAAGCTAATTTGGATTAGTTTTTCTATCGATAATGCATAAGTAAGTAAGTGAGTGCGTATAACGCATCCGCTTACTTACTTGTTATGTGCTACGGCTTAAACAGCAACAACTTTATTTGCACATGGGCCTTTCTGTCCTTGACCGACTTCATATTCAACTGCTTGGCCATCAGCCAATGTTGCATAATCACCGCCAGACTGAATTTCTGAATGATGAACAAACAAATCTTTACTTCCGTCTTCTGGAGTAATAAATCCGAAACCTTTATCTGCATTAAACCACTTAACTATACCTTTACTCATAACATTCTCTTTATTTTTGGTGAAAATATAATTCTGATTTGCTATCACCATTACAAAATCAGATTTTGAATTTAATTATGCCACCTTAAGCTGCAAATTGTATTGCTGATTAACGATGTTTACCTTCTTATTTTTCATACTAGCCACCTTTTGCGCAATAACAAGTAACTCAGGTGAACAATTTTTCACTATTCACTGGCTATGAGCTAAAGCTCACTTTTACCACCTTACTGACAATTTTTAGGTACTAAAAGCGGCCTTTAAAAGGACGACTTTGTGGCAAATAGCCTGACTCTACTTCCGCTTATCTCTTAAAGGATGCAGTAATATTTTCAATCCCTTACGTCAACTAAACGTACCAAAAACCTATTTTTTTGGGAAAAGATGAATTATACGCTAAATATTTTTAAAGCGTTACTCTGGATCATATTATCTTTGTACGTATAATGACTACTAAAGTGTAAAAATCTCACTTAAATTTTCCGTTTAATAGTCTTGTTATATGTTTATGCACCAAGTAAAACTAAGTGCTTTATTTTTTTATAACGTAATGACATTGATATACAATGTGCTAGCTCTTTATAAGGGACAACCTGATTTATTTTAAATACAATCGCACGGTTGCCTTCATATGTGAAAGTTTCACCATAGATTTCTTTGAACGTTTCTATTAGTGACGTTTTACAGTTGAAATAAATACAATATTCATCTGGATACTTAGCTTTCCAATCAATTCTGATAGTACTCCCAATTTTCGAAACATAACTAGGTTCACCCCATTTCAACGTTTCTGTCATGTCAGAGATACCATCTTGCTGAGCAACATTAAAAATAAGGTCACGTATATTGGTTAGTAGAACAGCGACACCTTCAGGGTAGGTACTAAACTTTTGTTGCACGCTTAAATCCATTTAATAACTCATACTAGAAAAAAACATCACGCCACCTGTAAGTAGCTGTTAATAGTTGGCTACAATTTCGAGGAACAAGCGCTAGCCAACTTGTTTAGTGTCCGTTTCAGTAATTTGTTAGGCATCAGAGCTTTCCGCTCGTTTAATAGATGACGGTACAATTAATTTATGCATTGGCTCCACGAACAACATATATAGTTTACCAAGAAAATTATGAACATGCACTACAGTTGAAATTGAAACTAAATGTGTTTTTTCTCTTTGGGTATACACGGAAAGTTTTACATCTAAATGTTTATCCGAGTCACCTAATATAATTTCACTGTCACTTAAATATAGTAAAGTGAAAATTCCAACCCTATCACCAACTTGATATTCGTAAATTGATTTATTTACGTCTAAGTCACCTAAATGACCAATATTTTTCAACCCAAACATTGATACTATTTTATTTCGACTTGCCATTAAAAAGTTGACCCAAGCAGGTATTTGGGATGCGTGATCTAACCAAACTTGAAGAGCTACTCTATTTTCTTTTCTCGAACAAAAAGAATATGAGTCTGAATAGTAAGAGCCATTCAGGGTTTTAAATATTTCACTATTTATTGGAACACATATTTTCTTAACAGGAAACGCCATCTTCAAATACTCCGTTGATACACAACGCCAAAATAACAAGCTATAATTTTTTTGCTAATATGTTGAGGAATGAAAACAGGCAGCAGTATGTTTGATCATATTTTACAGTTTGTTAGCTGTTAAAGCCACTAACAATTAAGTGATCATTTTGAATAACAACAAAGTTAACCCGCCGAATAATATTAAAAAATCACCAATATTATTACTAACGTTTTGGATTTACCTACTGATTGCATTAAACCCATCTCAGTAGGTAATAAATGTTCGAGTAGAGTTGGCTCTTTAATTTTAACTTTTTGATACCTATCCACAATACAAACTCCATATAGAACTAATACTGCTAACGCCTAGTTAAACGGATGGCTTGATAACAAAACCTTTTTCTATTCCGCTTATAAAACCCACTGATTCATACAATGAATGAGCACCCGCCAATTTTTCACCCGACAGCAACATAACCTTGTAACAGTTGTTTTCCCAAGCCAATGATATTGCAAACGCCAATACTTGACGGCTTAATCCCTGCCTACGAAATTTGTCCGAAGTGATGACATGCTCAATAATTGAAAATGGTCTAGCTCCATTAGCGATACTGTAATTTATGCTTAATGCACACGTAGAAGCTAATTCGCCATCTATTTCGGCCACAACTATATATGTTTGTGTGTCATTAATTATCTCTGCCCATTTGTCTTCAGCAAAGCTAATCTCTAAATCAGGATCTAAAGGGCGTAGTTCTTTATACAAATTAAGAACACCTCCTAAATCATTGAAAGTTGCAATTCTAATCATAAATTTTAAAATCCATTTAATGCGCCAATAACAGGCTAAAATTGTTTTTTTTA
>JALJPA010000387.1 GCA_022969215.1 Colwellia sp.
CTCACATCAGGGAAATCTTGGTAGTTACAATAAGTACAGTGAATACCGCTATCAGTGTTATTCCAAGTATTTACTGTTTTAGTTTCAGACGAATACATCACACCAAAACGGGCAGCCGCAAAACCTGTATCTCCATCAGCTGTCCAAACGTTACTCCACTTAAGTTGAGTAACATCATCTTCAACTTCTTTACTGCCACGAATCATTACATGGGCACCACTGTTGGCCGTATCTAAATAATTAGAAACACCTTGTGGCGGCACATAATCAGGGCTGTTTGGATCTTGATTAACACCATCACCTTCTTGTTGACCACTATAGATTGTAGTATCAGCATCAGCAAAATTAGAATAATAAGGCAAAATATTATTATCCAGAGTCCATTGAACTCGGTTGGCATAACCTAATAATGCTAAGCTACCGCCTCGGCCATTATTGGCTTCTCGTTTAGCATTAGAGTTACTGATATCAAATTGCATATTCAAATTATCATTAACATCCCAATCAAAATTTAGACCAATAGAAAGTGAATCAGTTAAACGATCCCCTTTTTTGGCGTGAAAATCAGTGGCTAAGCCTACTTGTTGATACATGTCCGTAACAGTACCGTTAGCATCAACAACAACATTTTCAACATTATCAGAGGTAAACCAATGACCATATGAGCTAGTATCTGATTTAACATCAAAATCAGAATATAAGGCATCAGCGGTAATGATAAGATCATCAGTAGGTGCGTACTGTAATACTAAATTAGCATTAGTACGTTCACGTTTTTCTGTGGTAACCAATGAATCAAAATTTTGTGGAATAAAAACATTACCGGTATAAACTTCTCCGGATGTTGTTGTTGGAGTGCCACGAGTAAAAGATGAGTTTTCACGCCAACCGGCTGATTGAGCACGATTTAAACGTGTTTCACGTTCTAAATATGATACGGCAAATAAAGCACCAAAGGTATCATCATTAAAAGTATTGCTAATTAACAATGAGGCTTGCGGAGAGGTTTCTTCACTATTACCATCATAAATAGCTTTAACACTACCCGCTAGTTTAAAACCGTTAATCGCAAATGGTTTTGCCGTCTCGATATTAACAGTAGCACCAATACCACCTGACTGAACCGTTGCTGATGATGTCTTATGCACATCTAAGCTACTTACCATTTCTGCAGCAATGGTATCAAAACTGAAGTCACGCCCAGGATCTTCAGATGCTTGTTGTCGACCATTAACAAGCACGGTATTAAATTGTGGACCAAAACCACGTACGGTTATTTTTTGACCTTCGCCACCCGATCTATCTATTGAAACACCAGTAATGCGCTGCAATGACTCTGCTAGGTTGGTGTCTGGAAACTTACCAATATCTTCAGCAGAAATAGAATCAACTACACCACTTGCTTCACGTTTAGTGTCTAAAGCGCGGCCAAGCGCCCCTCTAATACCGGTAACGGTAATTTGTTCAATTTCTTTTTCTGCCACTTTATTTTCTTCAGCGCTCGCTTGCACTGAGGCAGTAGACGCTAAAATAGCGACAATTGCAGTCGATAATGTATTTTTTTTAAACATGTTATCTGTCTTCCCCAAATCATTTCTATTATTTATGGAAAGCAGACCTTGATCACTCAATGTTGCGACTAACTCTGTACCCTCAAGCAAAAGTTCAATGGCTTGTTCAATAGAATAATTGCCAGTTAACTTATTCGCAGTAGTAGCGCTTACTTTATCAAATGAAAAAATAAGCGTTAAATCTGCCTGCTCTGCAAATTGAGTGAGCGAAAGATCTGCTCTTTGCTGAGGAATATTGAACAAAATAGCATTAGCTAACTCGGTACACTGAACATAAGGCACACATGTTAGTGTTAGTACTGCCGCAAGGCCAAGTGAGTTAATTTTTCGCTGCTCAACAACTTCAACAGTAAGCTTTTCGCTTACAAATATTAAAGACGATTGAAAAAAACTTTTCCGCCAGTGCATTAGTAACCTTTTGTTATTTTTTAGTGAGATAATGTAATTTGAGCTAAAGTCATTCTTACAAAACTAAATTATATTTACTAGGTAAATAATTCTGCCTGAGTGTTTCAGATGATAAAAGGGAGTTTTAGAAGGAGTTATGAGCAAGGTTTTCATATACCAGCAGACATATATGGTTAATGAAAATCGTACAGATTAAACTGTCATCGAAAAACGCACACGTGAAATAAAGGGTAAGTTAAATGACCGCCGAAGGCTTATTCTATGACGGGCTAAAGTAAGCGCCCAAGCCGCGTTTAATACCAAACTTTAGTTGGTCACTACAATTACCCTCAGAGTATAGATGCTAATGTCAGGTATCCTGAATATAGTGGACATTAGAGTCGGAGCTGCTATGAACGTTATTGCAATAAAAAATTAGCAATAAAAATCAATCCTAAACTGTCAGTAAATAGCGAGGTGTTGTATTAACTAATGGGAACCTATCAAGAGCAATTAAAAGCTTAGAATAAAAAGACGCTATGTGCCCCTTTCCGCCATAGAAGTAGAAATTCATGTCCGCTATATGATCGGAAAGTTGACCTTAACATTCAGTAAGTCTTTATGTCTCGAATACGCACCAAGAAATCATTAGAGGTGAACTGTTTTTAATAGTTCATTGGTTAAAAGCTAAGGCTCACTTCTACCACAAAAGAGACATCAGCAATTAGCCTACATTATTGATTTGGATTAGGTTTTGTATCGATAACGCCCTAATAATGGGTAAGAACTGTTGACTGATATTAGCAACGAGGG
>JALJPA010000388.1 GCA_022969215.1 Colwellia sp.
AAAATGGACACCAATCGGCAGAGCGGAAAAAAAGGATAATAAGCCCTTTTTCACCTGCGAGTTGTTCGATAGTCACGGGCTGCCGTAGGGTGTTGATAGCGGTAATGGCTGGTGCTTTTTTACCTAAGTCTGGGCCAACATTAATACTAGTGTTGGCCAAAACGTTATTAGTGAAAAACAATAGTAGCGAAAAAAGTACTATTGCTGCCACCTTAGCTCTTGTTAAGTGAATTACATTGTTCATTTACATTACCGTCTCTTGTGGGTTCTTACCTCAAAAGACCGTGTGATGAAGTAAAAATTTCATCATAAAGTTAGCTTCTTGCTGATCTAGGTGGTTTATAGCGCACTTATGCTTGTGTCGTGTTATTTAACCATCAAACTTAGCTGAATGCATAATGTTTTAACTTACCTACTTAAGCAATGTATTTACCTGTCAGATAGTTATTACTAAACTTGTTAACTCTCTACCATTGTTTTAACAGAGCAATTGCAGCAGATTTTTCAGGAAATTTTTGCTCACTATCAATGGCTTCAGTTAAATACTTTTGAGCTTCTACTTTTCTTGAAAGCACATACAATGTAACGGCAATGTGGTATTTCACTTCAGCATTATCAAAATCTTTGGTGAGTGCCAAACGAAATAAAGCAACCGCTTGCTTGTGTTCACCGAGTCGACTTTTAATCCAAGCAAGGGTGTCAATAATAGCGACATTCTCGGGTAAATAATCATAAGCTTGTTGAGCATACTGTTTAGCTTTATCGGTATTACCCAAGGAAAATTCAACGCTGGCGGTATTATTTAGTAAAATAGGTAGAGGGCCATATTTTTTAATTAACTTTTGATAATAGTCAGCTGATTGTTGTAGTTGATCACTGCCTTTGTAGCTATCAGCAAGAGCGATGGCAACTAACATGTCATTAGGATACTTCTTTAACCATTTTTTTAATGGCTTGAGTGCTTTACTCGATTTGCTTTGCTGTTTGTAGCTGCGGTATAAACCAAGTATGGCCTGCTTTTGGTCGGACTTTTTCAAAGCACTTTGGTAAAACTTAATCGACTGTTTACTGTCGCCTAAGGCAAGGTATAGATCACCTTTGAGTACAGCGGTTAAGCTAGTGCTTTGGGTAATCTTGGCAATGGATGCTATCAGGCTTAAGGTAAAGGCTTCATTTTTGTTTTTAATCGTTAAGTTAACCAGCCCTAAAAAAGCAGGTAGGTATTTATCATCGGCGATTATGGCCTTTTTATAAGACTTTACTGCGCCAGCATTATCGTTGGCTTTTAATTGCGCTTTCGCTAAAAAAATAAGTGCTTTGGACTTATGACGAGATTTTTCTACATAGTCTCTTAATGCCAATAGAGCTTGTTGGTGTTTATTTTTTTGCTGATACAATTTTGCTATAGCTAACAGCGCTTGTGGCTCTTTAGGGTTGTGGCCAATAAACTCATCAATTAAATCAATGGCCTCATCGAGCTTGTTTTGCTTTGCTAGAATACGACTTAACTTTAGTACCACATAAAAATCATTAGGATCCTGCGCGTATGACTTCTGTATCCACAGTTGGGCATTTTCAATATCTTGCTTAAATAAGTAACTGTCAGAGATTTCAGTCATCAACAAAATGTTTTTATCAAACAAAGCTAATTGAGTTTGTAAGAAGCTCAGCGCTTTATCATAATTACCAGCGATATTATCCATCCGTGCTAAATGCACCATAGCAATAATATTACTCTCATCTAACACTAACGCCTTTTCGAAGGCTGTTCTTGCTTGAGTAAGTTGTCTATTCAAACCATATAACATGCCTAGGCGTTGCTGAAAAAAGCTATCTTTAGGGAATTTATCGACTAACGATTTGGCAATATCAATGGCTAAAGGATATTTCTGAGTATTTTGGTAGGAATCTATCAATAGTAATTTGATTTGAGTGCCATTAATTTCATTATCTTTAATGGCAGATAAGACCTCTATGGCGGCTTTATAATCGCCAGATTGCATTTTACTGCGCGCTAAGTTACTTACGCTAACCGTTGAATTAGGGTAACTATTAACTACTTTTTCAAAGTAGAATTGTGCTTTGGCACTATCTTCTAATTGTAAGTAAGTTAAGCCAAGCAGTGTTAAAATGTCAGCATTACCTGGACGAGCAAGATTGGTTTTAGTAAGTAAGTGACGGGCCGAATTTAAGTCGCCTTGTTGTATTTCAATGCTGGCGAGCATACGTACAGTATCAATATCATACTCGACATAATTAAGGTAATAGGTTAGGTAACGATGGGCATCATTTAAGTTACCAAACTGAAAGTTGGTCAAGCCAGCTAAAAAATAATAATCAGGGGTATTTCTCATCACCTCAGGCGGAACAGCGGATAAGGTGGTGATTACTTCAGAGAGTTTATTGTTAGCTGAATTGGTTTTTTCTTTACCATTATTAGGAAGGCTGACATTGATAATGGCTTTTAAATAACCGGCTCTCGGTTCATTGGGAATTTCTGCCAGAATATAATCTACATGAGGCACAGCTTGCTGATACTCTTGCAACTCTATGTGCAGCATAGCTTTGGTTAAGCGCACTGACAAGTGCTTTTCATCAATTTTTAATGCTTGATCAATCGCATTTAATGCCCCTTGGCGATCGCCTAAACGGTGTAATATCTTCGACTTTAATACCCAGCCATTGAGGAACGGCTTAACGCTGGCAAGTGATAATTCAATG
>JALJPA010000389.1 GCA_022969215.1 Colwellia sp.
CAAAGCAGTTTATCGCCTGTTCAAATTGAGCTTCATTAAAATCTGGCCATAAAATATCGGTGAAATATAGCTCTGCATAAGCTGCTTGCCATAATAGGAAATTACTAATGCGATAGTCGCCACCGGTGCGGATCAACAAATCTAAAGCGGGCAAATCCGCTAGACAAGTTTGCGCATTGAGGGTCTCTTCATTAATGTCATCTAGGGTCATTGTGCCCTGTTGAACTTCACTGGCGAGTTTTTTAGCCGCTTGGGCAATATCCCAACGACCGCCATAATTTGCTGCCACAGATAATACTAAGCCAGTATTTTCTGACGTAAGTTGCTCTGACTTAGCAATATTTCTCTGTAATTTGTCAGAAAATCGACTCAAATCACCTATCACTTGAAAGCGAATATTATGTTTATGTAAACGTTTAACTTCTTTAGTTAACACATACATAAACAAGTCCATCAGTACACTGACTTCCTTTTCCGGTCGCTGCCAATTTTCACTACTAAAGGCAAAGAGTGTTAACGCTTTAACATTAGACTTTCGTGCACTAGCGACTACAGCTCGTACTGATTCGACACCTGCTCTATGACCCGAAACTCGCCCTTTACCTTGCAGCTGAGCCCAACGACCATTACCATCCATGATGATAGCAACATGTTGAGGAGTGTTTTTATTTTCAGCTTGTTCCGCTAAAGCTTCGCTATTGTCCACTACAAATTACCCACTTGAAAATTACTCACTTAACAATTTTCCATTAATCATTTAAGTCACTACTTATTGAAAGCCAATTAGTTAAAGTAAACTAGTTAAGACAGAATAAACTTATAAGTCGCTATTAAACAAAAACGCCAGTTAGCTAATTAACAGCGAGCTGGCGTTTAAAATAGAGGAACTATATTTCCATTAATTCGGCTTCTTTTTTCACTAATATTTCATCAACTTGCTTCACAAAAGTATCAGTGCTTTTCTGAATTGAATCTTCAGCTTGATGATGCTCATCTTCACTGATGTCTTTGTCTTTTAACAAGCTTTTAAAATCTGAGTTAGCATCACGGCGAATATTACGAATCGCTACTTTACCGCCTTCTGCTTCGCCACGGACCACTTTAACTAAGTCTTTACGACGCTCTTCGGTAAGCGGTGGTAATGGAATACGTATTAAGGTGCCATTTGATTGTGGATTTAAACCTAAATCAGATTTCATAATGGCTTTTTCAACCGCACTAATCATACCTTTATCGAAAACGGTAATAGAAAGATTACGTGCATCTGGAACAGTGATATTACCTACCTGATTCAATGGCGTGTCCATACCATAGTATTCAACGACGATATTATCTAATAAAGAGGCATGTGCGCGGCCTGTTCTTATTTTATTCAAGCTAGTTTTTAAAGCATCAATACTTTTGCCCATACGTTCTTGAGCATCTTCAATTATTTCATCTATCACGATTATTTTCCCTAAATATTATCAAGTTAACTTTAAGCCAGTAATCTATTTTACTTGAGCTTATTAGCACTTGTTTTTGACTTGAATTTCAAAAAGTTACTTATGTGTAATTATAGTACCTTCGCTACCGCCCATGATGACAGATTTCAACGCACCCGGTTTATTCATGTTAAATACGCGAATCGGCATATTGTGATCTCGCGCTAAAGTAAAGGCGGCTAAGTCCATTACTTTTAATTCTTTATCAAGTACTTCATCATAACTAAGCTCACTATAAAGCTCAGCATTTGGATTTGTCACTGGGTCTGCCGAGTAAATACCATCAACTTTAGTCGCTTTTAATACTACATCCGCTTCAATTTCAATACCACGTAAACAAGCTGCTGAATCTGTGGTGAAGAATGGATTCCCCGTACCTGCAGAAAAGATAACCACACGACCAGACTTTAATAAACTGATAGCATTGGCCCAGTTATAACGTTCACAGACACCCGCTAAATCAATGGCAGACATTAAGCGGGTATTAACAAAAGCACGATGTAATGCATCACGCATAGCTAAGCCATTCATTACTGTGGCAAGCATACCCATTTGGTCACCAACAACACGGTTCATGCCCGCTTCTGCTAACCCAGCACCACGGAACAAATTACCACCACCAATAACTAAGCCTACTTGGATACCCATCTCTACCAATTCTTTGATCTCTAGAGCCATACGGTCAAGTACTTTAGGATCAATACCAAAACCCTCATCCCCCATCAGTGCTTCACCACTGAGTTTTAATAATATTCGTCGATAAGCAGGCTTCGGATTGGTTGTCATAGGGAAAGATTCCTGTAGCAGTTAGGTAATAAAATTTAAGCCGATAAAAGCCGAGGTCAAAAGACCGCGGCTATTTTAATACGTTTAGCGCACTCACGAAAGTCTAAACTGAAAAAACTCTTTTATTTTGTGTAAATAACCACTTTTCAGGCTAAACATTAAAATCAGCCATAAAAAAACGCCTACCTAGGTAGACGTTTTTTAGTAATTTGATTTATTTTATGCTGCTAGCTATAAAGCTAACACATCAAAAAAAATCAAATCAAATTAAGCTTTTGCAGCAGCAGCAGCTAGTTGTGCTTCTACTTCAGCAGCAAAATCTTCTGATTTTTTCTCGATACCTTCGCCAACTTCCATACGAACGAATGCAGAAACAGTTACGCCTTTTTCTTTTAACACTTCACCAACCGTTTTCTTAGGCTCCATGATAAA
>JALJPA010000039.1 GCA_022969215.1 Colwellia sp.
ACAAATCAATGCCACCAGCGCTTATGAATATCTGTCAAAGCGCTTCAATATGACGGTTAGATTATTTGCCAGTGGCTTATTTACTTTATTTCATATTAGCCGCATGGGGATTGTCATGGCGCTAACGGCATTAGCGTTGTCTGCCGTTACGCCACTATCAGCTAGTGATAGTGTGCTAATCATGGGGGGGTTATGTTTAATATATTGCACCATGGGCGGGATTGAAGCGGTTATTTGGACAGATACCATGCAAACTATTGTATTGCTTATTGGCGCTGTTATTTGTTTTGTTACCATTATTATCGGCTTAGACGGCGGCTTAACTGACTTGATCCGCATTGGCTTAAGTGATGATAAATTTACCATGGTCAATGTTGACTTTAGTTCAAGCAGTATAACGACTCTTTCTATTTGGGTAATTGTGCTTGGTGGTATCGGTCAAAACCTTGCTAGTTACACCGCTGACCAATCGATTGTACAACGATATATGGTGACCTCGGATCCTAAGGCCGCAGCAAAATCAATTTGGGCTAATGTTGCTATGGCGGTACCTGGTACCTTGCTATTTTTCTGTATTGGTACTGGTCTATATGCTTTTTATAAAATGCACCCAGAAAAATTAGATCCGACTATTCAAATTGACCAAATTTTTCCAATGTTCATCGCTACTGAATTACCTATAGGTCTCGCTGGGTTAATTGTTGCTGGTATTTTTGCTGCCGCACAATCGACGGTATCAACCAGTATGAATTCAACCGCTAGTACACTAGTCACAGATTTCATTAAACCGTTTAACTTGATTAAAACAGAAAAAGGATACTTGAATGCTGCACGTTGGTTAACCTTTATTATGGGCGTATTAGGCACTTTGGCAGGATTAATATTTATTAACCCTGAAATTTATTCATTAATGGCCGCTTATTTTAAAGTGATCGGTATGTTTATGGGTGTACTCGGTGGTTTATTTGTACTGGGCACACTCACTAAAAGAGCCAATTCTACGGGTGCCATGATAGGTATTTTCTCAAGTTATATTATCACGATTGCAGCATGGCAACTGGGTTGGGCTAATGGCTATTTATACGCAACCATAGGCATTATTTCATGCTTAGTCTTTGGCTATCTAGGAAGCTTGTTATTTCAAAATAACAACGTTAAAAATAACAAAGACTTAACTGGATTAACGCTATATACCATGGCCCAGGTAAGTAAATCTTCATAAATATTTTCATTAAATGCGTATAAAGAAATGAGTACTTTTTTATATGCATAGTTTATCGCTTTATAGGAAACTTATATGTCTGTCATAAATAAAACCCTGGAAACACTGCTGCTATCTTCATTAAAACAATCATTAATTGCCTCTTGCCAGCCAGTTGATAACGGTCCTATGGACAAGGTTGAACATGTTGTTGCCATGGCTTTAGCCGCGGTTGATGGTGGCGCTAAAGGTCTAAGAATTGAAGGTGTGGCCAATGTTTCAGCCGTTTCGAAAGCAACATCGATACCTATTGTCGGCATTGTTAAAAGAGACTTAACTGATAGCCCTGTGCGAATTACACCGTTTATCGAAGATGTAAATGCCCTGGCCAAAGCAGGAGCCAGCATTATCGCCTTTGATGGCACCGAGCGAAAGCGCCCTACCGCCATGTTAGATCTGCTTAACGCAATCCATAAAACGGGTTGTGTTGCCATGGCTGATTGTGCAGATTATGAAACTGGCTTAATGCTAGCCCAACACGGCTGTACCTTTATCGGTAGTACCATGTCGGGTTATACCGATTTAAATAATATCCCGAGCGAACCTGATTATCCCTTAGTCACACGCTGGGTTGCACAAGATATAAATGTCATTGCTGAAGGCAGGTATAACTCACCTGAACGCGCGGCAAAAGCCATTGAACTTGGCGCTTTTTCAGTCACCGTTGGCTCAGCCATTACCCGAGTTGAGCACATTACCCAATGGTTTGTCGGTAGTATTGATAACGCTAAGAAGTAAGGTAAGTTAATAAATGATTATTGCAATTGATGTTGGCGGCACCAAAATATCTGCCGCGCTAACGAATAATGGCGAAATAATTGAGCAACGTAAAATACCTTCCGTTATTCACAGTGACTTAACTAACCTGAGCCAGTACCTAATTGATCTTTGCCAAGACTGGCTAGAGCAAACAACACACGTTGCCATTGCTTGTACCGGTCAAGTAGGTGATGAATACGTTAACTTTCTTTCCGCCAAACAAAAACTACCGCTTAAAGCTCAGCTTGAAACGGCTTTTAATTTACCGGTAACCATTATCAATGATGCCTCAGCTGCAGCTTGGGCAGAGTACTCTATTGATTACCGCGCTGATGACTGTGCCGATTACCTAGCAAATTACGATAGTAGAAAGACTCTCGCCAAGGATGGCACCCCATATTCTAACACTACCCCTGAGACTAACGCCGGTAGTACAACTAGCACTGACAATACTCTGGTGTATATCACAGTATCAACAGGCATTGGTGGTGGCATCATTCAAAACGGTCAGTTAGTCACCTCGGCTGATGGCTTTTGTGCCCATTTGGGCCATGTTTCAGTACAACATCGCAGTCAACAATCAATACAGTGTCATTGCGGGCGAATTAATTGTGCTGAAGCCATTGCTTCCGGTACCGCCATTGCCAAACAGGCTTCAGTTATTTTAAACAAGAATGTTAGCTGCAAAGAAGTATTTGAACAATATTTAGCAGTAACTGAAATAGCACAACTTATTGAAGATGCCAGTAGCGCTGTTTGTGATTTAATTGCTTCAGTAAAAGCTATAACAGGCACAGAGCGGGTAATCTTAGGCGGCAGTGTAGGCTCATGTCCTACTTTTCATCAGCAAGTTATCATAAAAGTGGCTAACTTACCCAAAATTTATCAAGTGAGTATTGCCCTGCCCCAAATGGGCGCTAATGCCGATTTAATTGGCGCTCATTTATATGCTAATAAAAATTAGCCATTTTATTTAAATACAAAATAAGCTGCGAATGTGGCTTTACAATAACTATCTTCAAACAGGGTAAGTCATGCAAGTTATAATCTTAGAAGACCCAGAACAAGTCGCACAACACGCTAGTCAGTGGGTTCTTGAACTTATTGCCAAAAAAGCTAAACCTGTATTGGGTTTAGCTACGGGTAGCACACCGATTAATCTTTATAAAAAATTGGTGAAAAGTCATCAAGAGGATCAAATAGACTTCAGTCATGTAACCAGCTTTAACCTTGATGAATACCACAATATTGATGCTGATAATGCACAAAGTTATCGTAGTTTTATGAAAGAAAATCTTTTTGATGAAATCAACATTGATCAAAAAAACACTTACCTACCTACCTGTTATCAAAATGAAAACCCGCGAAGACAAGGTCTTGCTTTTGAAGAAAAAATCCAACATGCGGGGGGAATTGATCTACAAATACTGGGCATAGGCGCTAATGGTCATATTGGTTTTAATGAACCATCATCCAGTTTATCTTCTCGAACTAGGTTAAAAACATTAACACAGCAAACATTGAAAGATAACAGTCGGCTATTTAAAGCAGATGAATATCAACCAACTATGGCAATGACTATGGGCATATCAACGATATTAGATGCACGATATGTCCTGCTCATGGCAACAGGAAAAAATAAAGCCAAAGCGGTGAATGAGATGATAACAGGCGCTCTCTCAGCTAAATGTCCGGCATCTGCACTGCAGTTACATGAGCATGCCATCGTTGTGTTAGATAAAGCAGCAGCAAGTGAACTAACTCATCAAGAATACTATATTTGGGCAGATAAAGAGCATCAAAAAATAAATCAGACATACGGCTTCTTTTTATAAGTTCTAATCTAGGGCAGATATGACTATCAGTTGTAACTATACATATTTGCCCCTATTCTCATAAACAACTAGTTTATTATACTTTTTGACTCCCTTCTCTATACAGCCAAAACTGAAAAAGCAATGTTAGCGAAAAGAAAAACCCCGGTAAATTCGCCCCTAGAATGTACCAATCTACAGGCGTTCTTACCCAAGCGTACAAAGACCACATCACCAAGGTAATGGCGCAAAAGACAATCAAAAACAATGACAGGCCTTGCGTAGATTTATTCTTATAGTTCTTGATGATTTGTAGTGGTAAACCAAAACATAAATACAATATCGATGACAGCATCGCCAGCCAACCTAAGATATCCACAGTAAGCATTATATTAAACCTCTCTTTAACAAAAAAAACCATCAACAAAATGTTGATGGCTGTATATATCAGTAGTTAACGCTTAGCTGCTGGAGTAATTGCCAATTAACAGATGAAAAATGGATAAAACAAGCTGTTATCGCTCTTACTCATATACAAAACGTGTGTAGGTTTATCATTGTTATTATTTTAAATCATCATTAGCAGCATCAGGAGTTGCTTGATGCCACTAAGTTTTTTACTGCAACTACTGAGACTTTATGTGAGCCATAAAACCAGCATCTTTCATTTTAGCAACGACATCTTCTTTCTCTTTTGCGGACAGAGCGCGAATAGGTAAACGCGGATCGCCAACATCAATGCCATGCAGTTGCATTGCCGCTTTACCCGCTGCAACACCACCATATTGAACCAATGGGCGAATAAGCGCGATAACCTTATCCATCAGTGCTGAAACGGCTGCTTGATCACCTTTATTGAAAGCTTCGATGATATCTAAATACAGCGGTGCCGCGTAATTATAAGTACTACCCACAGCGCCAATGGCACCTACAGCAAGTCCGCCTGGTAGGAATTCATCAACACCAAAAGGGATATCGAATTTACCATCACAAACACGAGTACAGCGTTGAAATTCATACAGATCGACATGATTGAACTTAATACCGGCGAGGTTGGCAATAAGCTTGTCAGCTTTGATAAGGAATTGTTCCATATCAAACATTACCCCTGACATACCGGAGTGATAATAATAGAAGGCTTTTGTCGGCGCAGCAGCCGCAACTTCGGCGCAATAGGTAACCAAATCATCAACAGATCCTGGCTTGAAAAAACAAGGAGCTATAATAGATATTGCAAAAATATCAAGTGTTTCCGCATGTTTGGTTAATTCGAGTGTATCGACAATTGATAAGGCGCCGGTGTGAATGGTGATACTGAGTTTACCTTGAACAGCACCAACCCAGCGTTCAGCCACGGCTTTACGCTCAGCCACAGAACAGTTGAGCCCCTCCCCTGTTGTACCGCAAATATAGACACCTTTAACACCTTGCTCAATGAGTAGTGTCGCAATTTGATCGATCACTGGCAGGTTAACTTCGCCATTCAGATCAAAAGGTGTATGGGGAGCGGCGATTAGCCCGGTAAGTTTTTGCATTGTAAACCTCTGTTAATTTAAAATATTTGTTTGCCGCCAATCCATGTTTGGCTAACATGTAAAGCAGAGTTATTACCCTTTTCAAGTAATGTGAAATCAGCATTAGCACCAATGGCTAGCTGAGGTAATTCTTTATTTAGGCCAAGAAAGTCAGCCGGATAAACACTGGCCATTCTTAAAGCCTCTTCTAGTGGTACATCCAACATCACTTGGGCATTATTTACCGCTGTGATCATATCGAGTGCCGATCCCGCTAATTGTCCGGTTTGGCTGGTAAGCTTATCGCCTGTTAGCTGTATTTTATGGCCGTCAAATTCAAATGATGTTTGAGTACTACCGATAGTTGACATTGAATCGGTCACTAACATCATCTTGCCATTATCTTTGACACGGTTTGCTAGCTTTGCCACTGCTGGATGGACATGATGACCATCGAGTATCAAGCCGCACCAGCTGTGCTTATCAAGTAGTGCTGCCCCCACCATATTGGGCTGGCGAGATGTCAGCGGCGACATAGCATTAAATAAATGGGTGAAACCTATTGCCCCAGCAGCTAGTGCTGCTTGTGTTATTTCAAAACTGGCATTGGAGTGGCCTAAACACACTTTGACACCATGCTCAGTTAAGCGCTTAATTTGCTCTGTCGTGACATTTTCAGGGGCTAGCGTGACAACTTTCACCCCCAGATCATCACGACAATAAACCGCTAACTCCTGCTCGGATAATGCTCGAATGTGCTCACTACTATGAATGCCTTTTTTAGGTTCACTAATATGTGGCCCTTCGAAATGAACACCGACTATGCCTGCCACTTGCTCTTTCATTGCTAGGGCTATGGTATTTGCCGCAGCATTTATGGTCTCAATATCGCTGGTAATCAGTGTTGGTAACAAACCAGTAGAACCATAGCGACTATGTGCAGAAACCATGGCTTTAAGGGTAGTTAAACTGGTGTCATGGTTAAACAAATAACCACCACCGCCATTAACTTGCACATCAATAAAACCTGGCGTAAGTAAACCTGATACTTTAATTTCCTGAGCGTCTTTAACGCCTTCAAAAGCGATAATCTTGCCTTTGGCAAAGCTTATCGCCTGATTATTTTTGATGTCTTTACCATCAAATATCTGCTCTGCAATTAAGGTGGTTATCATAATTTCTCTATTGGTGACTTTGAAAAAATAAAAATTATAAACAAATGCAAATTGGCTAAACCTAAGTCACTACTTATTAGCTAGCAAAGCACTTACATTCGGCACCCTCTGGTACACTATAGTTACAAGTACACTATCAACCTGTCATACCAATATACCATTTAAAAGTTTTTATTGTCAAAGTGAAAATAGGAAATTTCATCATGGTGATTTAAAACAACAGACAACAGTTTGATTTTATTGCCTTATTAAGCATTAATTATTTGCTTTAGCTTTATTACTAGCTCACTATCCCCAACTATTACTGCCATCATCTGCCGATATTTATGCTAGACAACATCAGTTTTACTATGCCCTGATGAAAAATTACTTAAGCTAGATTGCAATCAAACAAGGCTGGTGGTATAACAGGTACACCAACTAGATTGAATAACACTCCTATTATCAAGGCTGACACTTAATGGAATATATTATTGGCGCGTATGCCACTGCCCCCTCGACCGAACAATGGCATCAGGAATTAGAAACTCAGTATTACCAAGAGCTCAAAGCACTGGATAGTGTTATTGGCTTGGAGCACCCCTTTGTCGGACGGCTGCATCCCTATGATGATGATTGGTTTTTAGAAAATATTGATAAAAATTGGCAGTTTGTATTTACTACAATTCCTGGGGTTATGGGCAATATAGCTAAGAACCCTCATTTTGGTATTGCCTCGACTAATGAAGAAGGCAGAAAAGCAGCATTGGATTTTTATCAACAAGCACAACAAGCCATACTCAAACTAAATAGTCACCTAGATAAACAAGCGGTGAGCTTTATAAAAATACATACCGCACCTAAGATCACCGCTAGTACACACTCATCTATTCAAGCACTGCAAGACTCTCTTGAAACCATGCAATCGTGGGATTGGTATGGTGCAAAACTTGTCATTGAACATTGTGATGCGCACATTGCTGGACAAGCAGCAGAAAAGGGCTTTATGTTATTAGAAGATGAAATTACCGCCATTAAGCAGGTTAATAGCAGGTATAATTGTGACATTGGTATCAGCATAAACTGGGGGCGTTCTGCTATTGAAACCCGTAGTTCAACTGGGCCGTTACTGCATATCAAACAAGCCTATCGCAGTGGTTTATTAAAGGGGATTATCTTTTCAGGCGCCTCAGGAGTTGAAGGCCCTTATGGACAATGGAAAGATACACATATGCCACCCGAGCAAGCCTTTAATATTCCAAGTTTTGCAGAAGGTTCATATTTAACCATTGAGCAAATAGAAAATTCATTGCAGCAATGTCACTATGAACAACTTGACTTTATTGGCGGAAAAATATCAATAAGCCCCAATCAAGCCAGTGTCAGCAAACGTGTTTCCTATATAAAGAGCTTGATCACTTTGTTAGATAAAGTGATCATCTAACTGTCTATTTTATCTTACAGATCAAATAATAATGTATTGATGACTTCATTTGGGCAAATGACAAAGTTGTATGAGGAAGTAGTATGAGCAAGCTCTCCGCTGAAATAATGCCGAAACTTGTACCTAAATTTATACCTAAACTAAAAAAGCTAAAGTTAATTTCATTAGGCTTTTGCCAAGTTTTTCTGTATTTGCTTATTGGTGAGTTGTTGAGTGCTTTAATCCCGTTACCGCCAGCAATCATTGGTTTAATCGCTTGCTGCGGGGCTTGCTTATTGTTACAGAAAGTACCGGAGTCACTTGATATCGCCAGTAAGTTTTTACTAAAAAACATGGCGATATTTTTCATCCCTTATGTGGTAACAATCACACTTTTTTGGCCTGCCTTGGCCGATTATTGGCTTGCTTGTTTGCTGGCGCTTTTTATCAGCACCTTAATTACGCTGTCTTTGACCAGTATTGTCAGTGATAAACTCATTGAACGTGCGACACAAGAATCAAGAAAGCGATCTAGAAATCATACTGCGATGGATGACAAAAAATAATGCCAAGCGCAACTATGCTACTTATACTCGCTGTTAATTTGTTAATAACTTGGAGTGTCTTTAACTTATCAAGCAAGTTATATCACTACTGTAAACATTTCCCATTAGCGCACCCACTAATCCTTAGTGGCCTAGTTCTGGTCGCCTTATTAACTGCCTTTGATATTCCCATTGAAGATTATCAACAAAATAGCCAAGTAATTATGATGATGCTAGCGCCAGCAACGGTGGCGTTAGGCGTACCGCTCTATAAAAACTTAGCTGTTTTAGCGAAATACAAAAGCGCTATATTTATCCCTTTACTACTGGGTGCAATAATATCGCCCTGCTCAGCGCTATTATTACTTTGGTTATTCAAGGTTGATAGCTCTTTACTGTTAAGTATGATCAGTAAATCTATCACCTCACCCATTGCTATTGATATTACTAAACTCGTTGGCGGCATACCTGCTATCGCAGTAATATTTGTCATTATCAGTGGCATTATTGGCGCCGCTTTAGCAACACCGTTATTTTCCTTACTGGCAATAAAACACGATATCAGTAAGGGATTATCACTAGGAATTGCTTCTCATGCCATAGGGACATCATCTGCCATACAAATCAGTGAGCAATGTGCCGCATTTTCAGTATTAGCTATGTGTTTAAATGGCTTATTAACCACCCTGGTTATTGTTGTTTTTTCAATTTTTTAGATGATATCAAGCAAAATAACTAACTTTCTCTGTTAATAGATAGCGTATAAATAATGATCTTTATTTGATTCGCCTTATCGTTAATAAACTTAATAATACCGCGTTATCAAAATACACACCTTAGTGCCCCCCTGACTGATTCGTTTACACACATTTACTTTGCCGATACTATTATGCAAAAATATCAAAATAATCAATAACAAGAAAAAACAGTTATGAAAGTACTTATTGTCGGCGCGGGTATCGCGGGTTTGTCGATGGCTCGTTTGTTAGAAAAGCAAGAAAATATTAATTACACAATCATCGAAAAGAAAGCCTCAATGAGTACTTTAGGTGCCGGTATTGCTTTACCATTTAATGCCCTTAGAGCATTAAAAACAATTGGTGTTTTTGATGCAGTAATGGCGCAGGCACATCAAGTAAAAGAAATACTCTACACCAAGTCAAATGGCAAGATACTCGGACAGGCCAACTTAACAAGTGCCCCCTTTGAAAATGATCACTTTGTTGCTCTGCAAAGAAGTGAACTGCAAGGCATATTAGCTGCTGGGTTAGAGGATAATATTCATTACAGTACTGAACTTACCTCAGTTAATAATCAGGCAAAGGGAGTTAGTGTCGAGAGCTCCAATGCCCAAGTGACTGGCGATTATGATTTAGTTATCGCCGCTGATGGTATTAACTCTACTATTAGAACACTGCAGTATAGCGCTACGCCCACGCTTTATAATCACAACTTAACAGGCTGGCGCTTTATTGTTAAGGCGCCCAATCATCAATTACAACCTACCTATATGTTAGGTAATACCGATATATTTATGGCCTATCCACTCAATGAAGATGAATTATATTGTTACGCTCATATTCATCAAGAGAACAAATTTCATAAGTTAACTGGCGATGCAAAAACAGATATAAAACATATATTTTCAAGCTACGCCGAGCCAGCAAAAAGTATTATCGAAGCAATCGATGATCAGGAAATAATTACTGGTGAACTAAAGTCTGTTACTGAAGCACGGTTTTATAAAGACCGCATTGTTTTTGTTGGTGATGCTGCCAATGCTTGTTCGCCACTTTTACAGCAAGGGGCTGCGGCAGCATTTGAAGATGTTATAGCTCTAGCTAAGACGTTAAAAGATGGGGGAATAAATTTAGAGCAATATAAAACAGCCCGTAAATCCCGCATTGATTGGATTATTAATTTTTCTGACAAACCTTTAGCCTCGGTTAAAAAGATGGACAAAGCTATTGTTCGTTTTATACGAAATACAGTAATTAGGATATTAGGACCGATGAATGTTTTTGGTTGGAAAAAACTGGCAACTAATCCTGATTTAGCAAATAAAGATTAGAAAGCTACTTTGTATAGGCATAAAAAAGCGGATTATCTGGGGAGGAAAGATAACCCGCTAAAGAACAAAGTAATGATTATTTTTTACTTTGTTAATTGCTTACTCAGCTGATTTTGTATTAGCTTTTATATAACATCCACAATTATTGTATTTGCTCTAGTTCAAAGTTGATAAACTTCAGCAAGGTACTGCCTGTTGCTTCATAAATAATAGCGATTGAACCATCATTTAAGGTGACGATATCTGAATAAGCACTCGTGCCGTAGACCAACTGATGTGGACTGCCAAAAGTAATCCCTTCATCTACACTTGACCAAATAGCTAAGTTATTACGGTTCGGACCTGATGATGTTCCCATAGGTGCAGACACTAAAATACGGTTCTCAACATCACCTGAACGTACCGCAGAGTATCGCGTAAGACCTATATCTACTTTCGATACAGCAAGATCGTGAGTGGTTTGAACCCAGCTAACACCACCATCTTCACTTAAGAAGTGGTAACGTGTACCAGCAGCGCCGCCATCATTACGGGCACTTAATAATAAAGAGCCATCAGCTAATTCCACCATGTCAGCTTCGGTAGGCCCTGAAACTGGGGTGAAATTACCTTTTTGCCAAGTAACACCACTGTCATCACTGAAAATCGTTGCGACATAAAAGTTACTGTTACCAGCACGAATAATGGCAGGGAAAATCATTCGACCATTATTGCTACCTTGTGCCGCTGTTTGCCATTGCAGTTGAATGCCTTGACCAGGCCCTGGGTTAATTGAACGCCAAGTAGGATCTTTAACTTGTGAAGTAATATCTACCGGAGCATTCCAAGTTACGCCGTTATCATTACTGCTGCGATAGAAAATATAATTAGCATCGTTTGGACCTACACAGTTACCATTTTGCGCACATAAATCAGGCCATTGCACATAAAATACATAAACAGTATTAGTGGTTTTATCAACAAACGGTCTAGGATCTGAATAATCGTATAAAGGGTCTTCATGAATGATTTGCACTGGCAACCAGGTACGGCCCATATCGGTAGAACGTTTCATTGAGATATTAATTTGTCCTGCTTGACCAGGATCTCCGCCACTTGGACGACCTTCAATAAAGGCCAGTAATGAGCCATCAGGTGATTGCACCATTGACGGTATACGGTAATTACTCATACCATCAGCGCCTTCTTGGCCACCTTGAAAAACGATACTTTCAAAAATAGCAGGGCCACTGCCAAAGGTTTCAAAACTAACATTTCGATAATTAGCAATGCCATTGGTACCTGAAGAGCCATTACCCCAAACAATCACATTTTGACTTGTTGCAGCTCCTGCCCACGTTTCAATGACAGTGCCATCAAAACTAAAAGTCGCTAACGCAGTTGTTACATCATAAGAAATCTCAAAAGTATGATATAGCTCTGCGCCCGTTGCGCTAACTAAAGTATGGCTAGCACCACCTTCAAGGTTGGCAACTAAGTCGCCATTACTATTAATGCTTAACAAGGCTAAAAAACGTTGTGAGCCGTTAGCATAATAATCTGAAATTGCACTACCTGAAACTATTCGGCTGGTTGTTTTCATTTTCCAACCTAGCGTGCTGGCATCATTATTAACTTGTAAACTTGGCTGAATTTCCCACTCAGCTCGGCCACCAGTACCATTGGCTTGCCATGCGACTTGCCCTTGTTCGGTAACTAATGAACCACTGCCTGAGTTTGCAGAATCATTGGTCCAACCCAGTAACGTGGGATCACTATCTGTTGTGGCATCAAAGCTAGCAACTAAGGTCGATAAAGTGGTTAAGTCTTCCGCTTGTTTGTCTGTCATAACATTATCGTAAACACGCGTAGCAAAGATCTCGCCACTAAAATACCATTGACCACCACCGTTATCGTAGTTACGGCCAATATTAAGGGTATCTACACCATTCACTGCGCTAATAAAACTGGTAGAACTCCCGGTAAACTCAAGTGTGCCATCGACATATATTTTTGTACCATCTGCATCAACCATAACCAAGGCTTTATGCTCTTGATTATTATTATAAGTAGTAATGGTTTTGGACTCGTTGACAAAGCCGCCATTTTCACGGGCGTGCACTTTTAAAGTGCCATCACTATTTATAAGTAAGGCATACTCACTAGAGCCCTCGGCTGAATTAGAAACACTAAAAATTGTGCCTGTTGTCCCCCTAGCTTTGAAGTGAGTATAGATACTGCCCTGTGCTAGATTTTTCACTAAAGGCACATCACTATCATGGGCTGAAAACTGCGTAGCACCGTCAAAGGTTAACGCTGACGTATCCCACTGAGCGACTATATTAGCTTCACTTGGCAAAGTCGTTGCTGTAATGGTGAAAGCGACATTTTTATAATAAGCGATGCCATCAGTGCCCGAAGAGCCATTGCCCCAGACAATCATATTTTGGCTGCTTGCTTCGCCTGCCCAAGCTGACTCAATCACCACACCATCAAAACTAAACGTTGCCAATTGGTTAGTAGCATCGTATTCAATGGCATAGTCATGATAAGCAGCTGTTCCCGTGCTACCTACTAAGGTATGAGTACCGCCACCAGCCAGTGATGCCACTAGGTCGCCACTGCCGTTAATAGTTAAAATGGGCAGAAAACGTAATGAGCCATTTGAATAATAATCGGTAATATAAGTCCCTGATGCTACACGACTGGTCCAAGTCATTTTCCAGCCATTAGTACTGGCATCTGCATTGTTTTGTGTGCTCGGTACTATATTCCATTGTGCTCGTCCTGAAGTACCATCAGCTTTCCATGTTGTTGCGCCTAGGTCTTGCTCTAGTGAGCCCTGTGCTTGACCACCGGTAAAGTCACTCCAGCCTTGTGCTGTAGGACTGGTTGAAGTACTGGCATCAAAGTTTGCCAGTACTGTGTTTGCATAAGCATTACTGCATATAAAATTATATGAAGTGATAAATATGAAAAATATTTTAATTAATTTCATCATAATGAATTTAGCCTTTTAATCTTTTTATAAGAATTATTGTTATTTAGCTACGCTTATCCTTTCGCGCTTCAGTATCCGGTAATTATTATATGTATACGGAGCAACTCCTTACTCAACCTGTCATACATTCACCTATCATACCGGTAGCTATAAAAACACATGTTCAAAAAACATACAAGAACTTTATGGTATAACAGGACAATAGTTAGATTAATGATTTAGTGGTAGCGATTGCATTGCTTTATTGAGGGGGTAAAGCGGAAATATAGAAAGGTACTGGATTCCCGACAAGAAACCTCGGCAATGACAGATTATAGGCAGGTTAAAGAACAGAATAATAACGGTAAGCCTCAGCTCAACCTGATCCTAGAGCTAAAGTAATTGGCTGAAGGTGAGCTGATACGACCGATTTAGCGTAAATTAATGCAAGCTGCCTTGGTAAACATTAGGCGTGCGAATTACCGGCTTAATTTCACCTGAGATCCAAAAAATATCATTGCCTCTTTGTGTAACGGTTAACGGACCTGCACCACCAATAAATGGGACTTTGTTAACTAAGGCATACCATGAATTTTTATTGATATCATATATAACCTGACGGCGACTAAAGTTAATATCCTCTTTACTTAAGCTGAAATAGTGCTGTTTAAATGCAGTTAATGCATCACCTTTTAGGCTAGTTAATTGTAAAATGGCATTATTAAAAACTTGCCGATTAACCCCGCCCAGTAATACTATTTGATTATTACTCAATATTGCTAACCCACCACCAGCAACAGCAAAAGGCTTTTTATCAACCGTAATTGGCGCTAATGTTTGCCACTGCGCCCTTTTAAAATCAAAACGATGAACATCGGCCAATACGTAGTTATCTTTGCCCGCGGCTAAATTTAAGCCGCCAAAAACATAAAAGTATCCCTTATATTTTATCGCTGGAAAGTCCGCACGGTCCAGTCCTGGTACTGGCGGCGTACTTTTACTGTCGACACAAGTAGCACTAATAAATGAGTATTTACATACTTGATTACTGACACGGCCATTTTTTTTACCGGCAAAAACATACAGCGCATCATTTTGCCAAGCAGCCCCGCCAGATGACCAAGTGAAGGGTAATTTCCCAATCACTTCTGTAATCGGTTTTTTATCAGCATCTAAAGTTAGCTTTATAATTGAGTCAAAAGCTTGGCTGTTATTTTTACCGCCAATTAAATACAAGCTGTTATCAACCACGACCGTAGCCCCATGACCGGCTTCCATCGGTAATTGGCCGCGTGCGACTAGGGTAAACTGTTGATTAGCTGTATTAAAGACGAATACATCTGAATAGAATTTCTTTTTTCCTTGCTCATAAAAAGGGTGCCCTGTGGGAAAATTAGCGCCTCCGGCAACAATAAGGTAGTCGCCAAGAAAAGCACTATAAGCACCAGAAACACCTATAGATTCAGTAAAACCTTCTGGAACGGGTAATTGCCCCACTTTTTTCCATGCTATTTTTACTGATTCATCTGATGAATAATTACTTGATTGAGTGTTGTTATCAGTACGATTAGCCCCATGCGCATTAACGGAAAAACATATAAAGATCGGCAATAATAAAAAAATGTTAGTAAGTTTCAAGGAGATATCCTCTAATTATTATAAGTGAGATGTCCTACGTGATACATCATAAATTAGTTATCATAAAAAAACCTAATCAGTACTGATTAGGTTTTATATGTTAATACTCAGATTGACTAGGTTAGCACTCACCGTTGCTAAATGTACATAATCAACGGTGACTACAGGGAGCTACTTAATAATAAGAGCAAACCCACTTTACCTATTAGAATGTCAATTTAACACCAGCAAAGAAGGTACGACCAATTACATCATAAGCTCTTGGCTCTGTGTTGGTACCAATAGCAGCACCACGTACTAAAATATCAGGTTGTTGGTCAAGCAAGTTGTTTGAACCAACATACACATTCAATGTGTCATTAATCTGATAACTCGCTCTAACGTCAATATACGTTACCGCATCCATAGTGTTTAAGTCTTCAGTAAAGCCACCATTATCTGCATCAAGGTACGCTTCGGTTTCGCTGCGATAAGTTAACTGAGCAAAAACATTAAAGTTTTCCACAATATCGTAAGAGGCATTAAACGTAAGGTTCATGTCAGGGTACTGTGGACGACCAGCAAACTCTTCAACGCCACCAACAGTTTCCTGGGTAAAATCACCTAAGAAGTTGGCATTAAAGTTAAGCGATAATTCATCCATTGGTGAATAAGCAATTTCAACATCAATACCGTTAGTAGAAATGGTATCAGCGTTAATCGGTGTTGAGGTCAAGAATAAAATAGGACCATTATTAACATCCCTGGTTAGATTTCCACCACAGGTAGCATCAAATGCACTTGGGTCAACATCATGACAACGTTCAACAAACGTTGGTGCACTCACTACCGCAATACCGTCTTCAATCTCAATATCATAATAATCAAGTGAAATTGATAAGTTATCAAGTGGCGTAAATACCATACCTAAGGTCATTGAATTTGCCGTTTCTTCTTGTAAGTCTTCAGAGCCGGTTTGTGTTACCTGGGTATTATTAAGCTCTGAGCCTTCTAGAATAAAGTCGCCACCATTCGCCGCCATACGGTCAGCAATCGCAGGGATTGACGCACAGTTTATATCAATATTACTGGTGCCAGTGTTGCTGGTATTATTACAGGCATCTGTCGTTGTTGAACCCGTAGATGTTGCACCTGACTTGAATAAATCACTAATATTTGGCGCACGAACTGAACTTGATTGACTCGCACGAAGACGAACCCAATCATTAATTGGTGCATCAAGGCCTAAACGGTAAGTAAAGGTGGTACCAACGGTAGAATAATTCGCAACACGACCCGCTAAACTTACATTTAACCAATCAGCAACCGGTACATATAGCTCACCAAATACCTCAACAACGTCAAATTCACCTTTGATTTTCTGAACACTAGGACCCCGTGCTAAGCCCATTTGTCTAAAGCTATCTGGCGTTTCTTGTGCTTCTTCTTTTCTGTATTCCACACCTGCAGCAAAGCCCATGTTGTCTTGACCAATGGCAAAATCAAGCTCACCGGAAAGTACACTGGTTAACACTATTTGTTCAACTTTACCTATTTGACTGGCATCAATTTGAATATAGTCCATTGCTGCTTGAGAAAAACCAACAATACCTGCTTGACCCGCTAAGCTATCTTCAGTGCTAAAAGGGTTTACCGGTACACAACCTTCAATTCTAGCCAGTTCATTAGCACATTGATAACCGCCGTTACCGTCTGCTTCAATTGTTACCGCTTCACGCATGTTAGGTAAAAAGGTTTCGCCCGTCATTACGTATGAAGAGTTGGTAACACCGTAAGTACCACTTGTTTTCCATTCCATGTCGTTATCAAAGTAATAGCTATAACTACCGGCAACACGGAAAGTATCGCGACTATTATTAACGCCACGTTCACCAAATTCCCATAATCGTCTATTAGTTCTAACATTAGAAAGGTTGGTATCACCATCATTAGCCATCATAGCAGCTACAAGCTGACTTCCGGCACTACTACCGACAAAATACGGGCTAGTTGCAACATCAATTGGGTTGGTACCACCAGCACCCGTTCTAAATAGGTTACCGTTAACATCGATTGGTGCTTCTTCTATCGCAGTAGATGCGGTAGTTGATGCGTAGTTCAATTCAAATTCAGCCATCGACTTGTCTGAAATATCAAAAGTCATGCCCGAAGCAATGGTAAAACGCTCATAAGGGGTAACAATAGTGCGACCCGCATGTTGGTTATCGTAATCCGTTGTGCCTATACGGTTGTAGTTACTATCAAGTAAAGGCTGGTTGGTATTAAACACGTCACCATTACCAAAAATATTTACATCGCCATAACCAAGAAAAGCACCATCTACATGGTTAGGGCCATTACGAACAGCCATCGAATCACTAAGGCCATCACCCGTAGTATCAAGGAACCTTAACTCATTAGCGGCAAAGTCTCTGTCTCTTGACATCAATACATTTTGTTTGGTAAAACCGGTAGAAATCCAAGCATTACCTGAGTCAAAGTTTTTACCATAGGTTAAATCAAAATTGGTTTTTTCCGCGCCTTTATCTGCAGTAGAGCCCATCGCGTTGACTTCAAAGCCTTCAAATTCTTTTTTAGTGATGATGTTAATAACACCAGCAATAGCATCTGAACCATAAATAGCTGATTGACCACCTGTTAATACGTCAACACGTTCAATAATTGCCGTGGGAATAGAGTTTAAATCGACACCGTAGCCATTGTTCGCAGAAACACCTGAAACATAACGACGACCGTTCACTAGTACTAAGGTACGTTCTGCACCTAAGTTACGTAAAGCTGCTGTTGCAACACCAATATCACCCGCACCACCACCAACAGATACATTACCAGATGAACCATTCATTGCAGATGTTACTGATGGAACTTTACTTAATGCATCACCAATTGAGATTGCGCCAATGCCCTCAATAGCTTCTCGGCCTATTTCAGTAATAGGCGCTGACGATGTAGTGTTAGCACTGCCTTTATAAATGTTTGAACCGGTAACAATAATACGTTCAACATCTTCTTTAGCTGTTTCTTCTGCTTTAGCTTCTTCAGCCGCCATAACCGTTGGACTTAATAAAGCAGCAATACATACTGATAATGCCGTGCGACGAAATGTTTTTTTATTAGTGTTCATAACTTCCCTCTTCATATTTTAATTATTTTTAATGTTTTTTAACTGCAACTTAATTTTTAATAACTTAGCTTTCTAATAACTTTAAACTTAATCGTACAATACCCAACCCTTGATATCATGCAGTTAACCTATCATACCAGTATACATTCAGCAACACTAAATAACATTTACCGGATATTATTTAGACAAAAGTGTAATAAAATTTATTCAGCTGTATTAATAAATAAGCTGTTTATGTAAGGAATACAAGTAACTAAGTACATGTAATTTATGGAATTAAATGGCACTGTCAAAAGTACAAGGTTATTAATTTAGATGTATAGGTGTGGCAAAGAAGAAGAAAGAATATTCACTTAGGATTGCTGTCTGGCTTTAAATCAAAGCCCTACAATAATGAGATAAAGAAGAATAGAAGTAAGTAATTGCTTAAAAGCAGCAGAGTTTGGCAAAGACTTTACTAGGTGTAATTGACAAAATTTAGAGCTGAATGAGTTCTAACTTTAAAATATGAGGAAAATAACTACAGTTTGAATGCAAAATATCCATTCACACCACTCGTCACGGTATTCCTTTTGAAGGAATTACAAACTTAAGACCTGAATGTGACAGAGGTTAACTCTTTAAATCAAAGCTGTATTACTGCTAACCAAACAGCGGAAGGATCTTGAACATATCAATTACCTTACGCTTAACGCATAAAGTGAGCATGTTTCTATGCCGCTTTCGCCCCTGAGTGAGATAGAAACTATAAATTAGTGACCAGAATTACTTAACCACAACAATATCTATATGGTTGATTTTACTTGAGCATATTACAAATAAAAAACCAGCCTATTTAAGCTGGTCTTTAACGCTCAATTTACAACTTTATTTAGTCAATATTTTTTAATATTACTTCATCAAAAGATGAGATAAATATATAAATGACTTACCTTTATTTAGCATGTGTAATTTTAAAGGCCCAAGCATGGTGGGCAGGTAATTCATCATAAGTTAAAAATGGAACCTTCACTCTCAATTTTCCATTTTCATAACTATATTCTAAAGGGTTATTATGACCTAGTAAGGTGATTACCGTGCCTTTACTCGGTACTACATTTTTTATCAGTAATGTACCTTTTGGGTAAGTCGCGGTAATCGCATACACGTCAGATCCTTTGGCGGTATAAAAAACCTCTTTAATGGCTTTACCTGGATCAGGATTAAGTGTTTGTTTTAAGATATAATCACCACCTAAGTAATGCTTTCCTTTTGTCACAGTACGATCACCTTCCGACCACTGTGTTGTTTCACGCCATTTTGTTGTCTTGTAAATAGCTTCGCCATTAACTTTTAACCAATCACCCATTTCTAACAAACGCTCTTCCATAATAGGTGCAATATTACCACGACCGTCAGGGCCTATATCTAATAATAAGTTACCTCCTCGACTGACGATATCAACAAGTATTAATACTAACGCACGTGTACTATTATAGTCTTTAGCATTTTCATTTTGGTTATAACCAAATGAGAAACCCATGCCTCGAGCTTCTTCCCAAGGTTTATCAAAGTCTTTATCACCGCCATACTCTGAACTGTAATAATCACTATGATTAAAACGTATACCATCACCCCAGCGATCATTTACAACTACGTTGTCTTTAACCTTAGAATCGTTATATAACCAAGCGAGCAATTCTTTTGAACGCCACTCTTCATCCGTTATTTCCCAATCACCATCGGCCCAAATCAAATCAGGTTCATAACTTTCTACCAAATCTTTAAATTGTGGCATCATATGATCGCTAACAAATTTATCTTTATCCGTTAACCATAATGGGTGGTACCATTCATATAATGAATAGTACAACCCCATTTTCATATCGGTTTTCTTTACTGCAGCACTAAGTTCTCCGACTAAATCACGCTTAGCGCCTACCTCCATGCTATTCCAAGCAAAGCCGCGGTCGTTAGCTTCTTTATTTGGCCACAAAGTAAAACCATCATGATGTTTACTTGTCAGTACTACATATTTAGCACCCGCATTTTCAAAAAGAGAAGCCCACTTATCCGCATCAAATAGATCAGCAGTAAATAAAGGTGCAAATTGATAATAATCAAAATTTTCACCATAAGTTTTAATGTGGTATTGATATACTTCATCTCCTTTAAAGTCACCATTACCAAACAAACCTTTGCCTTGTAACCAGAATTGATACCATTCTGAGTATGTGCCCTTAGGTGACCATGCAGGTACTGAATAAGGCCCCCAATGAATAAATATTCCAAATTTCGCTTGTTCAAACCAAGGTGCAATTGGTTTAGCGTCTAACGACTCCCAAGTTGCTTGATAATCTTTAGATGCTGCTGACAATGATATTGCCATTAACATACATACTACTGTCGAACTTATTTTTTTTACCAATGATTTCATTTGTACCCCGAAATTAAATTGAAAATAACTAGTGGCTTCTTGCCAAAAATGCTTATCCCTATGACTTTATCTAATACACGTTCGATAACTTATTTGTTTTTCTAAAAAAAATGCCGTTCACTTTACATGAATGGCATTAACATATAACACCATTAATTAGTGTCATTTTTATTTACAATACTTTAAAAGCATCTATCAGTGCATAAACACCCGATCTTTTTACTAATTTTATTGTATGGGTACCGTCAGATAACCCTGTTTTACTATAGATAACTTGCTGAACAAGACGACTAGAGCTGTTAGAATTTACCAAACCTTGACTAACATTATCGATAAACACTTCCATATTTCCCATATCAGAGTTTTTCTCACTAATATACTCAATACCTGTGCCATCGAAAGTAAACTCTATACTCGCACCATTTGTTTCTGTGTAATGTATATCATCAAGATAATCATTAAAGCCACGATTACCCTGACTAGTCCACTGGAAGTCACTATAAATGATGAATAAGTTATCATCGTTAACTATATATGGTGATCTGACAACAAAACCATCGAGCAATGCGTATTGACCAGAAATTTTAACTACTTTAATGGTATGAGTACCGGCTGACAAATTTGAAGTAACAAACAACTCTTGTTGAGTTAAACGACTTGCATTATTTGCATCAACAATGCCTTGGCTAATATTATCAATAAATATTTCAACTTCACCCATATCTGAATTTTTTTCGGTAATATATTTAACGCTAGTACCTACAAAAGTAAACTCCGCATATGCACCATCTACCGTTGCATAATGTACATCATCTTCGATATCACCTAAATTACGACTACCATTGGAGTTCCATTGACCTTCACTATAAGAAATAGCTGAACTATTATCATTATATGTGCCATCACCTTTAATAACAAAGGCATCAACTAACATATAATCACCTGAAACTTTTACACCTTTCATTGTGTGTGATCCAGGCGTTAACCCTGATTTGCTGAAGAGCTTAACCTGCCCATCACGCCCGTCAGCTCCACCTGCATCAACAGTCGTCTCTAAAACACCATCGATAAAGATATCAATAGTACCGTAATCACTCTTAGTTTCCGCATAAAAAGCAACTTCAGTACCTGTAAAGGTTATAGAAAAGTCATCACCATTTACCGTAGTATAATGAGCATCAGCATTGTAATCATCAAATTGACTTCTAGACGTACTTGAATCCCAAGAACCAGTATAAGTAATACTACTGTCATCATCATTTATGATAGATGAACCAGGCGTTGCAATTACATTGGTAATAAACTCAGGTTTTGTTGGTAGTGTAACTGTTTGACCAGCAGCAGCTTTAACAAGTAAACTACGAACCGTCTTATAATATTCCACATCTCTTGTATAAGCTAAATAAGTGTCTAAAACATGGTCAACAAAGTCATCAGCTAATGCAGGATTTGTCGCTCTAACTATATTTAATAATTCCCAGTTTTCTAATCCATCTCGTTGGGCTTCGTAACGAATAGACGATAATAACGTATTATTTACTCTATCAGGATATGTAACAGTAGTATCACCATTTGCATAACCGTATGACCAAAGATTTAATGCCCAATGTAAAAACCCATCAGCTCTTTCTTTAAATAAATACCATGACATTAAATCATTTGTAATAACAGCATTCGCTATCAATCTATTTAATCCAGGTGCAGCAGGCGCTTGAGTAGTATAGATATAAAGTTTTTTATTTAACGCTTGTTGTGCTTTATAAAAGTTCTTTCTACTTTCATATAGAGGAAGAGTAGGCACCCAAGTTGTTACGTTAGCCGCTTGACCTTGTAAACCCGTTGAATAAATTGCATCCATAGTATCCATATTAGGTGCTAATGATTTAAGTTTATCTTGTAAATATACCCAATTATCGATAGGTGGTTCATCATATACGTGTTGATACCAGCTGGCATCCCAACCTTTAGCGATTAAATGTGCCTCAAGTGCAGGAATAAACTCTTCCATCCAATGACGGATTTCAGGGTGATTAATTTCATCAGCTAAAGATGTAGGAAGTGAACCACCTGTAATAAAGGTTGAACCATCAGTATTACGAGCTAAACGTACAATTTCATTACCATTTGGGTAAGAGCCTGGATTACCATTCCAATGATAAGCTAAATGACCACCAGCAAACATTTCAATACCTTTAGCACGAAATGTTTCAATGAATTTATCAAATAGAGTCCAATCAAAGTTTATCGTACCATCGGCATCAATAGTGGTGTTAGCATCATTTAATAAATTCACGGTCCAAACTAATACGCGAGTTTGTCTATGCTCTTCCATTACACCAGCAGAATTAGATACGAAGTTCCACCAATCAGGTGAATATTTAGTTAGACCATAATTAGCTAGGCCTACATCTGCATTATGTTCTAGTGAGAATGAATCAAACTCTGTCCAGATATATTGGTCAAAAGCACTATCTTTAGCATCAGGAATCGTAACGTTTTGTACATCAACCGTTAATGGAGTAGTGTAAACCCCGTCACTTGTATTAACCGTAATTGTACCCGTATAAAGTGCAGCAACAGTTGCCCTAGGTATATATATACTAGTAAATATTGGCTGAGTCGTATTTGCATTTACATCCATAGTTAATTTATTAGAAAAAGGGTCTGGGATGTTAGATGCTGGATATATGAAAGGTTGAGCACCACCTAATGTCCGTGTAGGCACTTCAAGTTGTTCATAATCCACAAAATTAAATTTAAAGTTATCATTAGTGATCAAATCACCTTGAGCGCTAGATAGGTCCGTAAATGAAACACTGTTAACCGTAAAGTTAGCAGAACTTCTTAGGATTATTTGGCCGCCTTCATATTCATGTTTTGCGGTAACCATGCTAATGCTGTTAACAGCACCATCAGGTTTCTCTTGGATTTTAGATGCACGAGATAACGAATCTATAGTCCAAACATCTACTGCCGCATTTGCACTGAATGTTACTGTAGCTGCAATGCTACCAGCAAAAAACACAAGTTTTGAGAGTATATTATTTTTATGAAACATTTATTATTCCTCAATATTTATTAGGGGGTAAGTGATGCCTTAGTTAGACATTAGCCAACAGATAAGACTGAGAAATCATCCTTAATTGTACATCAGCTTTATACTGCGTCACTCTGTGTCATTCAGTACAGCTTAACTTGAATCACATAGCCAACTGTATAGTTATATCAAGAAAACACACCAACCACAACAATAACTGTATAGTTATATTAAAAAAAACAGACAAACCGCAATAGTAAATGTATGATTGCATCAAAAAAAACACACCACCTACAATGGCTTTCGATACCTTTCAATAGGGAGTTAACCTTTTAACTACACAAAAAAAAAGAAATCGTAAGCAAAGTCGAGACAAGTGAAGGTAATACCAGTTTCATTAATTAAGTGATCTGTTTTATACCTAGGAAAAAAGACCAAATACAAGGCATTTATTTTAATAACTAGTTGTTCTAATTATTAAATAAATAACAAAGTAGTTGGTGATTTTAACAAGTAGAAATGATCACATATTTAGTGAGATTGGTATAAGTAGCGGTAAACAAAGAAACGATAATATAAGGTGATAATAAATAAAACGAAAGGCAAGGAGACGCCTTACCTAACAATAAGAGGCAACACCATAAAACGGTAAGTTAAACTAATACTCTGTTAATCACTTTCTTTATCCATATGAATAGTTAATTTTATTTTACTATCTTGATATCTAGCATTTCTAATTTGCACTAATTTTTTGAATTGCTTCATCGAATTTTGCATTGCATAGATAACGCCCCAGTAATTCATTTGATGAAACTGAAATACATCATCACTGGTTAAGTAAGGGAATTCATCGGCATTAATGGTATACAAACCTTCGATAATTTCAGGCTGCTCGGTTAACCCTTCAATAATTAATTTAAACTCACAAAGTAGATTACGATTAACTAATTCTTGAATTAATTTTTCTGTTTGTACCGTTGCATCAATAATCATCTCCACTTGTTGGCGCATCTTTATTAGGTAAGATGACTCGGCATTACCTTCAAAAAGTTTTACGCCACTTTCTGTTGATATGGCTGGTGAATTAACATCAATAACTAAGCTTTTTTCATTATTACTATCATCAAAAGAAGTACTAAAAGGCTTAATATTAAAATTGACGGGAATATACGTACCTAGCCATTGTCCTGACTCATTAATAAAAAGGTTTTCGCTTGGCGTTAAGCCAAATAAAGCAGATAGTTGAAAGCGACCAGACTCTTCATCTTTGAGTAAAACAACAGGACAATTAGCGGCTATATCAGTAATTTCTTCCGCTATAATGACCGAATTATTGCAATTTTTTAAATGACCGCAATCACTAATATTTTTTACACGAAGATTAGCGTGGTCAGTGCTATTAAGAGGTTGAAAATTTTCTTTTTGATATGTCATAAAAATATTTATCCGTTATTTATAAGTTAATAATTAAAAAGAATAGCTGTACTGCTCTATTAAAACTGAGTCTACATCAGCAATATGTTCTTTAAGTTCTTTAGGGTAAAACCCTTGGTATGCTTGATGTTCACTGGTGTTTATTTTCGGGGCATTAGCTAGAAAAGTTTGTATTTTTTCCTGCGGTTCAACTCCTAGTTCAGTTAATATTTCACTAAATCCATTTCGCAAATTCTCCATTTTTATAATCCTTGGCACAACAGCATCTTTATAAAGCCGATCATGCAGAAAAGAATAGAAACCAATACCAGTATTTTTTATTGCCTGTACGCATTCTTTTGTTAGGTTAAGTCCATGCCCTTCAAACTTTTCAGGCAAGATAGCAATAACGTCTTGAAGTAGCTTTTCATCACGGCTTATCTTTAATAAATTGAATATAGTTTCTTCAAAATCAAGGCTATTATCTTCACTCAGTAACATGAATAATGCATTTGGATGCTGCATTTGGCTTTGAAAAGAATACCAAGAAACATAGTAAGCCCAAGGATTTCTAACGGTGCCTAAAACGGGCAGCCTTCTATATGTGGCAGGTAACTTTGAATAAGGCAGGTGGTAACCTAATTGTTGCGAATAAGGTATGCAATTTGTCATCATCCTATTGATAAAAGTACCGCCAGATTTATGTAAATGTAAATAGACAAATTTATTACACACTATCATTTCGGTCTCCTCTCTCTACGTCAAAGGCCTTCTTTATCTCTTCTAAACAAAACATGTAATCCTTTGACTTACCCATAAATTTTTTATGGATAGGTTCTTGAACTTGTGCTGCGCTAGCAGTGCCGATAGGAGCACTATTTTTATGTATATCTAAGTAATCGTTTTGCCATGATAATCCACAAAATTCAAACAGCAATCTAGCTTGGGTTGATGGCTCTGATACCAGCTCCTCGTAATTTGCTACGATAAACCGGGTAGGAAATTCTTTTGCTAACAAGCTGACCAAGTTACGAAATTCATAAACATAGTTTGCAAGAGCGTAAAGATCTAATGAGTAAGCAAAAGTACCACTGGCTTGTTCAAAAATTTGTCGATAATTACCAATAATTGTATCGAGAGGATCTCTTAATAGACAAATTATTTTTGCCTCTGGTAAAGCTCGAAGCACAACACCTGCTAATAAAATATTTAGCGGTAATTTATCAACAAATCGATGGCTATTTTTAGCTAAGTAATTTACATTTTCTATATAGTCTCTTCCGAGTTTTTCAAAGTTAATCGTTGACCAGTCTTTATTGAGTGCTTCTGCATTAATTAACGTACTGTAATTGCTATTACATTGTTTCTTGAGCAAAACACCTAATTGGTTTCTTTCACCTAAGGTAACAACATCTTTATGATTTGTTAAAATGCGCTCAACTATTGTTGTGCCAGTACGCGGCATTCCAGTAACAAAAATGGGGGCCACTTTACTTCCTTCATTACTCTCTCTAATTTCTTGAGCGTGTTCCGTATAAATGTCAATAAGAGACTTAATAGTCTGTGCCCCCGTATTGGGGTTATGTGGACATAAACTGAGTAGCCTTTTTTTCCCTTTATTTAATGCTTTAAACGATTCTTTATATTGGCCAATATCGTCAAACTCTTTCGCTAACCCATGATAAATATTAAGGCCGGTCCACGGGTTCCTATGTTCAAAAACTAAAGATTCTAATTGTTTAATATTATTATTATTCAATGAGGCTTTTCTAGCTTTGGTCAATGCAGCATGCGCTAAACCAAAACTAGGGTTTAGTTTTATTGATTTTTGAAAAGCTTCGACTGAGGGTTTTATCTCCCCTAACATTGTCAGTACCAGGCCCAATTCATAAAACAATTGATAATTATTAAAATCTAATTTAATGGCTTGGTTCAGCATGTTAACTGCACCCGTATATTCACCAAGTGAGTTGTAAATTTGAGCGATTAAACTGTAAGTTTCAGACTTGCCATTATTATGTATATCTGCAAGTTCAGCATACCGGTAAGCATCTGAAAAGTTGCACAAACTAAGGTGTGCAAAAGCTATCTCAACTAAGTACTCACACGTATTGGGCTGTAGCTCAAGTGATAGTGTTAAGTATTCAACCTGCTCATTGTAACGCCCAATGCTGGCATTGATTTCAGCCATAAAATGAAAATATATTGCATTAGGCTTTTGTTGCTCAATAAGCAAATGCATGTTTTTTTCAGCTTGGTGAAATTTTTGTTGCCCAAAAAGTGTTTTCGCTTTTTGATAGAGCGGTTGAACTGCTTCCTCTTCAGTTAATATGTCCATGTCAGGCATATAGTGTGCCGCTGATAGGATCATTTATTATTTCATCCGGAATGACAAAGTCGAAGATAAGATGAATTCTTTCTTGGTTACTCTCATTAATAACAGCGTGAGTACCTCTATTATTAATTTCCATTAACTCTCCTTCAGCCAACACTTTTGACATGCCATCAATAGTAAATTTCACTTTGTCATTGGTGATAATAGGTAAATGAATTCGATGAGCACGACTCAGAGAATAGCCATGATCTTGATGAGGTAAAATTTTTCCGTGCGCTGCTAGTTTCACTAAAATGATTCTAACAAAATAACCTTTTTCAACACTATTAGGTCGGTCTCCTCTGATTACGGGAGTATTAGCAAGAAAGTGCGCTTTAACCACAGACAATATTGGCAATAAACTCTGCTCAAATAATGCATAGGTTGCTTGAACTGTTTGAAAGTGATGACGTAGATCGGGATCAAAAACTAATGGAATGGTTTGGGTGTTATTGTGAACTTCAAACATTTTTTGTCTTAAAGAATTTTCAGCCCATTGCGATGTTGTTAGTTTGTTAACCTCCTCTTGCAATTGAGTAACATCTACATGTGATATTTTTATAAATTTTTGCTTGATGTACATATGTCGCTTACTCTTTAAAATGTATAGAGAGTATAAACGCCCTATACATAACCTTAATTAGCCGTCTAACTTAGTATTAGAATTTTGCAGCAACACCTATAATAAATCTTCTACCGAAGTTATCATGGCTAATAAATATATTATCAAATCGGCCAGTTTTATTTAAAGTTTCCTCAGTTAAATTCATACCTTCAATGAATACATTGAAGTTGTCATTGATATCATAACCAATTCGAGCATCAACTTGAAAGTAATCTTGTGTCATAACCGCTTCACCCCGTTCATCTCCCCAAACCTTACCATTTTGGTAATTAGTATCACTCAAAAATTCATCGCGTTGGTTGTATGCGATACGAGCAGAAAACCCTTCATTTTCATAAAAACCAACTAAGTTCATTGAGTCACTTAAGCCTGGCATTGAGGGTGCAGTTGGGTCAAACGTATGACCATCAAAATCTGTATCAGTATCAACCATCGTATAGTTAAATTGATAACCTAATCCTGAATCAAAAGTTTGTGTTAAGTTGAAAGACATACCCGTTACAGTCACATCTTCAGCATTACCCGGTTTAAACACATCAAATTTTTGATATTCTGGAGATGTTATTGTCTTAACAATAACGTCTTTCTCAGTAACTTGAACAACATAGTCATCGATCTTTTTGCTAAAGAGCGCAAGTGAAGCCATAGCGCCTTCATCAAAATACCATTCTAAAGAGGCATCAAGGTTAATCGAAGTATAAGGCGTTAATTCTGCATTGTTACCATCAGCAGTATTCCCATCTACATGCATTAATTGAGGTCTAAATTTAGGAGCCATATCTTCAAGTTGTGGACGTGTTAAAGACTCTGACGCAGCAAGTCTTAACATTAAGTCATCCGTTAGACTCATATTTAAAGTAACTGATGGTAATAAATTAGAATAACTAGTTTTCACGTCAGTCAACGTGTAAGAGCCCTTTTCATCGGTTAAGTCTGATGCTGCATATTCTGGCGCTAAACAGCCCTCACCACCATTAGTACCACATGAAGTAGGTGTAAGATCAGTCAGTACTTGAG
>JALJPA010000390.1 GCA_022969215.1 Colwellia sp.
GGGTCATAAAACTGTAGGAAAGGTGCTATGGATACCTGTTAATTAGAGAGTTTGTTTTACTGTAGGTGTATATACCTAGAAGAGTCTATTTAAGAGATTCGGCGTCAGCAAATAGTTCTGACAGAGGTACTTCTAGTGCCGTAGCAATAAATACCAAGCTCTCTACGGTAGGTATTAGACGTCAACCGCCGTGTCCGGTACGCGACAACCGCCTTGGCCGGTTCCATTCTTTCATCGGTTAAATTTTCAACTTCTTCTTTGCTCTCTTAATAGACATTTTCCTTCTATAGCTGTCACCGTCAAATTCAAGTACCGTTGCGTGATGAACTAATCTATCGATTGCCGCCACCGTCATGATGGCATCACCAAATATCTTATCCCACTCACTAAAATTCTGATTTGACGTAATCACTAATGAGCCAGTTTCATAGCGATGAGCAATAAGTTCAAACAGCACCTGTGCCTCTCGGTCGGTTGGTTTGACGTAGCCAATATCATCAAGAATAATAACCGCAAATTTATCCAGCCGACTGAGTGCTTCGGCAAGCCCTAACTCCTTTCTTGCCTTTTGTAAGCTCTGTACTAACAATGTCGCTGATGTAAATCGTACTCGCACCCCGCGTTCTATAAGCGAGTAGCCTATAGAGGCAGCAAGATGACTTTTTCCAATGCCGCTCGCTCCAAAGAATAATACGTTTTCCGCGCGTTGAACCCAGCCTATGTCACTGCCTAGCGTTTCAATTTGTTGAACAGTCGGTTTAATTAATTCTTTAAAATCAAAGCTACTCAACGTTTTCCCTGGCAACAACTTTGATTCACGAATGAATCGTTGTATTTTCTTTCGATGACGTTCAGCAACTTCCTGTTCACAAAGTTCTGCAAGATAACGTTGATGAGTCCACTGGCGATCAATAGCATTTTCAGCAACTGATTCCCAGGATCTCTGGACAGCACATAATTTGAGTGTTTTCAGTAACAAGGGTAAAGAAGCGACATTAGCCACATTGCACCTCCTGAGAAATCAGTTGGTCATAATCCTTTAAGGCATGTTGCTTGACAATAATATCAGGTATTTCTATAACCGTAGAAAATCTCTTTTGATAATCTGTTTCTGTAGGGAGTTGGCCGCGACTGATGTGATTCAGAATATAGCGACCAAGCGAACCCTCACAGTCGTTCCTCGCAGCGGTCAGTAAGACTTTAACAATATACCGACTGGCCGATCGCGAATCGAGATTATCATCTAAATAGCGCCAGATTTGCCGATAGTCTTCACTCGGTAGCAAGTCATCTCTCAGTTGTGAATAGTAAAAAGCACCCGGCTTTCTTGCCAGTGATTCGATGAGGTGACGATAGTCAATTGAGCGTGAACGGTGGTTTTTATCCGCAAAAAGACGATCCGTTTGAAATACTTCAACGTGCCCACTGAACATGACGAGTCGATCATCGTGAACATGAACACAGAGTCGTGTGCCGACTAATTTCGATGGCACGCTATAGGTAACACGCTTTAATGCGATAGTACTGCTGCTTGTGACCACCACATACTCTTGTAGATAATCATGAGTGCGTCTTTTAGGTAATGGATTTAAGCTCTCACGCTCTTCCTGAAAACGCGTCTTGACCGATCGATTTATTTTACCCACGATGACGTCAATAAAACTCTGATAGTCATCAAGCGACTCAAAATTATTACTTTCTCGAATTAACAACGCCTGTTCAACTTTTCTTTTTAAGTGGCCATTGGGGGATTCAATTGCGCCATTCTCATGGGAGATACCGAGGTTATTTCTCGTGGGCTTAAGGTTGTAATGCTTGCAAAGCTCTTCATAGCGAACCGTTAACTGCTCTTTTTCAGCACGATTATTAAAAGCAGCACTTAAGCTGTCAGTACGATGCTCAATGGGTGTGCCTCCACAACGCCATAGCGCCTCCTGCAGTCCTGCAGATAGCGCTGCGAAGCTTTCACCACCGAGTATGATTTTAACGTAACACCAGCCGCTGAAAACCAATCGATAATGATAGAGTATGTGTTCGAACGTCACGCCCTGAATTGTTACGGTCACTCTCTTTAACGTTGTGAAATCAGAGATCCCCATTAATGCTGGGATCTTCACTTGCCGAAACATGACTTCCTTGTCCGGTCCATACACTATTTTCCATTGTTTGACCCGTCTTTGTAGCGTTCGGGTAATACTTGCTTCATATTCGCCAGGGCAATGATCACCAAGCCAATCAAAGAGTGTTGCTGGTGTTAACGCGGGATTGGTTTCCAATAGTGGTACAAGTTTCGAACTCCATATTCCATCCAGGGGGTCCTCTCTTGTATTATTACCCGGGTGTTTCTTAGGGAAAGCATTTGATAATTGACCCTCAATACGACGACCTGAACGTTCTGAAATGCCTGATTTAGCAGCAGAAACTGCTTGGGTGAAACCTTCTTTTCTAGCCATTCTGTATACCTCGACCTGTTTAACTGTCATTCGTTTACCTGACATCTTATGTCCCCCTGGAGGATTTATAGATGCCAGAACTCTAGCAGTAACCGGCCAAGTCGGTTGTCGCGACCGGACAGGGCTATTGTCGCCTAATATTCGTATGTAAATTGGCGGGAAATAAATAACGCTCCCCTTTTTTTACCTTAAACTAACCTTGTTTAGAATATTTAGAGACAATATTCAAGTGCGACCAT
>JALJPA010000391.1 GCA_022969215.1 Colwellia sp.
TTATCTACAATCAATGCCTTGCCTCTAAGCCTTTTAACTCTCGCTGAGTGGGAAGAAACTTATTGGAATTGGTATAAAAATATTATTGGCTTTTATTTGTTCTTTGCCGCTAACATTCCACTAACCGCAATGAAAATTTCAAAATACGGTCAGACATCAAATATAATTCAGGTATTCCATAAAACATGGGTTTATATTTTTTAATTGTGAGTATTGCTGTTGAATCAACGATAGCTGGCGGTTATAATCAGTCCACTTTGATAATTCCTTTTGATAACTCTTAGGTACAGCACATGACAAATAAAACAGTATTACATGCTAAGCATTTAGCTTCTGGCGCAAAAATGGTTGATTTTTATGGTTGGGAAATGCCAATTAACTATGGCTCTCAAATTGAAGAGCACAATGCAGTAAGAACTGATGCTGGTATGTTTGATGTTTCACACATGACCATTGTTGATGTGCAAGGCACAGATGCTAAAGACTTTTTACGTCGTTTAGTGATTAACGATGTTGCTAAGTTAACTGTCCCAGGTAAAGCACTTTACACCGGTATGTTAAACGAAGCTGGTGGTGTGATTGATGATTTGATCATATATTTCTTCTCAGACACTAACTACCGTTTAGTAGTTAACTCTGCTACTCGCGAAAAAGATCTTGCTTGGATGACTAAGCAAGCTGCAGGTTTTGATATTACCATCACTGAACGTCCTGAGTTTGGCATGATTGCCGTACAAGGCCCTGAAGCTATCGCTAAAGTCGGTACTTTACTTTCTGCAGAAGAAAGTGCAGCCGTTGAAGGCATGAAGCCATTCTTTGGTGTACAAGTTGGCGACTTATTTATCGCTACTACCGGTTACACTGGTGAAAATGGTTACGAAATTATCGTTCCAGAAAGTGCAGCTGAAGATTTCTGGCAAAAACTATTAGATGCTGGTGTTGCACCATGTGGTTTAGGCGCTCGTGATACTTTACGTTTAGAAGCTGGCATGAACCTTTACGGTTTAGATATGGACGAAACAGTTTCGCCAATCGCAGCTAACATGGCATGGACCATTAGCTGGGAACCAACAGACCGTGACTTTATCGGTCGCGAAGTATTAACCGCACAAAAAGCAGCGGGTGACCAACCTAAGCTTGTTGGTTTAGTACTGGAAGAGAAAGGTGTGCTTCGTTCACATCAAAAAGTAATTACAGCATTCGGTGAAGGTGAAATCACTTCAGGTACATTCTCACCAACATTAGGTCACAGTGTTGCTTTAGCGCGCGTTCCTCGTAGCGTAAAAGTAGGTGATGTGGTTGAAGTTGAAATGCGTAAGAAATTAGTTAAAGTTACTGTGACAAAACCAAGCTTTGTTCGTAACGGTAAAAAAGTATTCTAATTCATCCGTCATACTAGTAACCGCAGTTTTATTGTCGGCATTGACTCAGCGCAATCACTTAGTAAACTAAGCTCAGCGCTTCGCAATTTGACAGCTTCACTGCGATTACAATTATTTAGGATGCGTTAACTAGTATATAAATACTATTATCTAGCGGTTTTTGTGCTATATAAATTACAGAAATTTAATCTATTGATCTAATCAAGTATTTGGTCAATTTACTAATCAACTTACTAATAAAGTAAGAATAGGAAGAATAAAAATGAGCAACATTCCTTCAGAATTAAAATATGCAACATCTCACGAGTGGGTTCGTCTTGAAAGTGACGGTACTGCGACTATCGGTATTACTGAACACGCACAAGACCTTTTAGGTGACATGGTATTTGTTGAATTACCAGATGTTGATGATTCAATTAGTGTTGGCGATGACGTTGCCGTAGCAGAATCAGTAAAAGCTGCTTCAGATATCTACGCACCTGTTTCAGGTACTGTTATTGCAATCAACGAAGAACTAGAAGATGCTCCAGAGTTACTTAACTCTGATGCTTTTGGTGGCGGTTGGTTATTTAAAGTTAAACTTGATGATGCAAGTGAGTTAGAAAACTTACTTGATGCTGAAGGTTACGCTTCATCTATCGACGAAGACTAATTTTCGATTTTAGCGTCGTTAATCAACTTTAGTCGGCATTGTCGGCGTTACTTGTCTTGTCACTTAGTGTACTAAGCTCCAACGACAAGTCACTTGACGGCTTTGTCTAAAGACTGATTATCTTAGCTAAAAGATTGAATCTTAATAATAAGCCTTAAACAGATTAGTTTGAGGCTTTCTTTTATTCTAAAAAGCATAAAAGAAAATCGTATTGTTACACCAAGCTTTAGTCACGTAATGCTCGAAGCCTCTTGTCGAGGATCCAGTATTCATTACTGTAGATTCCCGGTTAAATGAACACGGGTATGACTAATCTAAGGCTTGCTAATATTTTTTAAATTTACGTAATTTACCTACATTTAAGTGAAACTGTTATGACTTCAAAAGTAATTGTTAACTCATTAACTGAGTTAGAGCAAACTCAAGATTTTATTCGTCGCCACATTGGTCCTGATGCAGCGCAAACTCAAGCCATGTTAAATGACATCGGCGCTGAATCGGTTGATGCCTTAATTGACGAAATCGTGCCAAGTGACATTCGCCTTGCTGATTTGCCAAACATCGAAGAAAGTAAAACAGAAGTTCAAGCATTGGCTGATTTAAAAGCCGTTGCTAGCTTAAATAAAGTAAATGAC
>JALJPA010000392.1 GCA_022969215.1 Colwellia sp.
TAAGCCTTGGTGAGTATCTCATTAAAAGCTTTTGAACCGGCACTTATGGTCGCTATGGCCGGAGTAGTACTCTTTATTGTTATGGCAATATTAGAACCAATTTTACAACTTAATAGCCTAGTAGGCGGTTAATACTAAATGGCAGTTTAGCTGCAGCTTCTTGTTAGCACAGTTGTCGACACCACAATTTATCAGACGTTAGGAAAGTAATATGAATATGAAAAAAGCACAAGGTTTCACCTTACTAGAAGTGATGGTGGTTATCGTTATTCTAGGTATTCTCGCCAGTATGGTAGTACCTAACTTAATGGGCAGCCAAGAGCGCGCCAATATGCAAAAAGCGGTATCAGATGTTACCGCTTTAGAAACGTCATTAAGTTTATATAAAATGGATAACTATGACTATCCAACTACAGAGCAAGGTTTAGAAGCACTTGTTGAGCAAAGCGATGTTGAACCAGAGCCACGTCGCTTCCCTGAAGATGGCTATATTAAACGTTTACCAAAAGATCCTTGGGGCAATGAATATGTGTTATTGAATCCAGGCGAGCAAGGTAAAATGGATGTGTTTTCTGTAGGGCCAGACGGCGAAGCTGGCACAGAAGATGACATAGGCAACTGGAACCTGGGCGATTTCCAATAGGTAATAGCTGATCTTATTGCTGTAATACTAAATTTAGGTGTCAATGGTACTCATTGACTAGCGTCAACTCCGTGCAATTTCCTTTAAATTTAATCTTACAGCTTCAAGCTCAACCATTACGGATTATCTTATGAAAAAACTATCGGCATTAACAATAAAACAACATGGCTTTACCTTAATTGAGGTGATGGTCGTTATTGTGCTGATTGGTCTTATGGCCAGTTTGGTGCAATTTAATTTTTCCGGTAATAATCCTGCTGACAAGTTAAAGCATGAAAGTGCTCGCTTTGCTGCCATTTTTGAAGTGGCAGCAGATTACGGCATGTTAAATAATGTTGAATTGGGTTTAATTGTTAAAAAAGATAGTTATCAATTTGTCGGTTATGACGGAACTCAGTGGACTGAGATCCCTGATCAAGACTGGCAAGCTCATGTCACCATGTCTGAAGAAATAGAGTTAAGCTTAGAGCTTGATGATCTGCCCATAGATGAACCTTTGCTTTTTGACGCCGACACTTTTAGAGAAAAAGATGAAGACGACTTCACCTTAATGTCGAAAGAAGAGCGAGAAAATAAAATAATACCACAAGTGTATATTCTCTCCGGCGGTGATCTAACGCCATTTAGTGTCACTTTTCGCATAAATGAAGACTTAGCTTTTATCGAAGGAGCGGAAGATTTAGCTTATCGCGTTACGGGCATTTACAGCATTCCGTTAACCATTGAGGGGCCAGTCCTCGATGATCGATAAAATTACTCTCGTTAGAAAAACTAAACAAAGTGGCTTTACCCTCCTTGAAGTGATGTTAGCCATGGCAGTTTTTGCTATTGCCGGTGTCGCCTTGTTGGGTGTCGCCGATAATAACTATCGCCATATTAGTCATTTAGAAGAACAGATGTTTGCCAATTGGGTTGCTTCAAACCAATTAGTCGAAGTCAGCTTAGATAAGACTTGGCCACCAAAGAATAACCGTAAAGGTAAAGTTGAGATGGCAGGTAGAACCTGGTATTGGCAGCAAAAAGTTATTAAAACAAACAATAAAGAATTACGCTCCTTAGTGATGGAAGTGCGCTTAAATGAAGATGATGAATTAGTTACTGCTAGCTTGATGACTTTTTTAGCTCAGGATAAACCCTGATGAAAGTAATAGTTAATAAAGCTCGAACCATTGATAAGTCGGGGCAGCGAGGGTTTACCTTACTTGAAGTTTTGATCGCCATTGCGATATTTTCTGTAGTCAGTTTAGCTAGTTTCACCATTTTTGATACCGTCTTACGAGGTGACGAAAATTCAAAAATACGCAGTGACCGGCAAAATGAATTACAACGAGCCTTTTTGTTAATGGAGCGAGACTTTACTCAAATTGCCAAGCGCAGTATGCGAGTAAATGGTGAAGCGCCAAGCAATAGCTTTTTACAAACATCTGACGATAGCTTTTTAGCCGATGAGCAGGCCATCGCTTTTGTCCGTAATGGCTGGACTAATCCTGGTTTATTATTACCGCGCAGTGATATGCAAAGAGTCGCTTATCGAGTCGTTGATGAAACCCTGCAGCGCTTACATTATAATTTTGTTGATGCTGTGGTTGGTCAAGAGCCAAAGGTTAGGCCACTAATCAGTCAAGTAACTAATTTAACCTTTGAATTTTATGATGGTAGTAAATGGCAGGACAAGTGGTCTGGCAGCACATTACCGCAAGCAATTGCCATTGAAATTGAAACGGAAGATTATGGTTTGATTCGTCGCCAGTTTTTGGTTGCCGGTGATCTCGCTAATGGTTAGAGCAAAACTTAAATCTATGGCAACTAAACAGTACCCATTAACTTTACCTAAAATTCACCAGCAAGGTGTGGCGTTAATTACCGTGATGCTAATTGTTGCTTTATGCTCAATTATTGCCGCGCAAATGACCACCCGATTACAAACGCAGATGCAGCGCAGCACTAATATCAGTTATAATCAGCAAGCTTACTGGTATGCTTTAGGCGCTGAGGCATTTACCAAACGAGTGCTTATTAA
>JALJPA010000393.1 GCA_022969215.1 Colwellia sp.
ACCTTTAAAGAACTCTCTCATACGCGCTGCAACGACAAGGTTACCTTTAAATGCACGAACTTGATGTAGTTCGTCTCTAAATGGCGATTGGCTGCCTTGCATGCCTTCGATACTCATGGCACCTGTCATATCTGCTAGGTCTAATAAGTAACGCATTTTAGTTAACGCGGTGATGCCATGAGATAATATAAATTGTGTACCATTAATTAACGCCAAGCCTTCTTTTGCCTGCAGGACCATCGTATCTAAACCATGTTCGCGAAGTAACGGTGCTGCTGGTACTATTTTATCGGCTTGCCCCTCTTCACTTACCCAGAATTCACCTTCACTTAGCAACGGTAAGAATAAGTGAGAAAGTGGTGCTAAATCACCCGATGCACCTACTGAGCCTTGCTCTGGTACAACGGGGATCAAATCAAGTTTGATAAAGGTCAACATGCGTTCTATCACATCAAGGCGAATACCCGAAAAACCTTGACTTAAAGCATGTACCTTAGTGATCAGCATCAGCTTTGAAATGGCTTTTACAATTGGCTCACCAACACCTACGGCATGGGTTATAAGCAGATTTTTTTGTAATAAATTAGTGTCTTCAGGTGAAATTTGTGTATCACATAACGGGCCAAAACCTGTGTTGATACCATATACCGCTTTATCTGAAGCGGCCATTTTATCTACTCTTTGGCGGCTTGCATTGATTTTATCTATCGCTTCTTGGCAAAGCTCAGCTTTGATACTGCCATCAGCAATACCATTTACAATATCAAGATTCAGGCGATCAATACCGTATTTAAATGTCATCTTAAAGATCCTAATTGTTTAGTTGTTTCATATAGCTTAATACCCTTATTTTAGCTTGCTCTAAATGTTTTATAAATACATAATAATCGTAATTCATTCCGATTTTACCGAACTAATAACACCAAGTTGATTAAGCTATTTCCCACTCAGTGATAATTAATCAAATTGGTATAAGAGAGCTAAAAACTATGCAAGTTCATGACGTAGATTTACGTTTATTGAGAATATTTGTCGCTATTGTTGAATGTGGCGGTTTGTCCGCGGCAGAGTCCCGTTTAAATATAGGTCGTTCTACCATTAGTTCTCACTTATCGGACTTAGAAGTTCGTTTAGGCATTAAATTATGTAAACGCGGCAGGAGTGGTTTTGAGATAACTGAGTCTGGCCGTGTGACTTATCAAGCATCACTAGAACTACTACAACAATGTGAAGCTTTTGCCAGTACTGTCGCCAGCTCTAAAAATGAACTTTCAGGTCGGGTAACTATTGCTACCATAGATACTTTAGTGAGTGATCCTCGTTGCGGTGTTGCTCGTACCATTCGTGCATTAAAAGCAAAAAGTAATAACATTCAGTTTGATATTAACGTTTGTGAAGCACGAGAAGTTGAAACATCTGTAGTCAATGGTCGTTCTTTGGTGGGAATTGGCGTAAGTAGACACCACTTACGTGGCTTAGACTATTATCCTTTACACAATGAGAATAATTACTTGTATTGTGCAGTCGACCACCCTTTATTCGATTGCAAACCTGCAGAAATCAATAAACTGCTACAAGGTGCCGAAGTGATAACCAGTAACTATATGCGTGATAAAGAAAGTAGGAATGACGGTTTAAATTATCAAACCAGCGCCATTGCTTATCACGATGAAGGCATAGCCCACTTAATATTATCTGGAGAATTCATCGGCTATTTACCCGACCATTATGCGAATTATTGGGTCGAAAAAGGGCTATTCAAGGCTATTTTACCTGAGAAATATTCTTATCAAATACCCGTTGTTTTAATCTCCTCAAAAAATAACATCGTCTCACCGCTGGCAAATGCTTTGATAGAAGAAATTAAGCGCTGTCATTCTTTTGAGTAATGCCTGTATTGGAAAGTGTAGGAATTAAAGATTAAAGGAAAACAAATAAAAAAAAGCACAAATAAAGGGCTATAAATGTCGCCCTTGCTGACTCTGTAGAGCTAGTTTAAAAACGCGGCTTTCATCTCTTCAGCCGTTTTTAACCGTCGAATTTCGACAAATAACTCATCCGCTTCTTGATAATGGTTTTTTAAATATTTCAGCCACTGCTTGATACGATTACAGTAATACTTGCTCTTGTCGCCGTGAGTTTCAAATTCTGTATAGGCCGATAATATAGCCAGTACTTCTAACCACGGCATAATACCGCTTTCTTGTTTAATGACCTGCCCTAAATTTGGGATAGTTAACGCACCACGGCCAACCATAATATCGGTACAGCCAGAAACTTCTCGACACTTAATGGCATCTGCTAAATTCCAAATTTCGCCATTAGCGATAACGGGAATATTAATGGCATTTTTAATTTTAGCAATCCACTGCCAATGTGCCGGTGGTTTATAACCTTCTACTTTAGTACGGGCATGTACGGTAAGTTCATTGGCACCAGCGGCCTCAACCGCTTGCGCATTTTCTATGGCGAGGGTCTTATCTTCATAACCCAAACGAATTTTAGCACTAACAATGGTGTCGCTAGGCACAGCCTCTTTAACTGCTTTTATGATTTGATAAAGATTTTCGGGATCTTTTAATAATATAGAGCCGCCACGACTTTTATTAACCGTTTTAGAGGGGCAACCAAAGTTTAAATCGATG
>JALJPA010000394.1 GCA_022969215.1 Colwellia sp.
CCCAGCCTCTTGGCGACAGGCACCGAAATAATTGCGGCCACTCAATAAATGACAGCTATCAAGCATTCAATCTAAATGAACCAGCGATCCACTAACCATACTCTTTGTCTGCTCGATAACAATGTTTTGCATAGCGCCATTGAGTTTCACGTGGTTCACCGACTGTTGCTACGCCTAGTGTATTGCTTTATGTCTATCTTGCAACTGTAATACCATCGTTGCGATGAGTGATAAAAACATGCCCGGAAATATAATATAATCAATGCTTTTCCCTTCAATAAATAGCATGATAAAAGCGACAAAGGCAGGACTTAAATAAATATACGCCATGACTTTTACGGGACCTAATACCAAGGTTGTTTTTTGAATAATGAAAGTAGAAGCAAGCGTTGTAAATATCGACAAATATCCCATATGAAGCCATAAATCCACGTCAAGCAAGCCCCAATTAAGTGGTTGGTCCAAAATCAATAACGCCAACAGCATCCAGCCAGCACCACACAACAGTGTGCAAAAAACAATAACGAGCAATTCATCTCCGCGATAAAGCAATTTCAAGGAAATCGAAAAGAACACCATTGAGATACAGCCCGCTAAAAAAAGAGCATCCCCCCAATTTAAAGAAAATGCCAATAGCGCTTCAATATCACCACCAAAGATAACCCAACATGTCCCGCAAGAACCGATGAAGTAGACCAATAGCATTTTTTTAGTAATCTTTTCTTTAAAAGCAAATATGCTACATATAGCGGTTAATAAAGGTACTAAGTACCTGTATTTAAAGCTGTCGTTGTCTTTAGCGCTTCAAACATGCAAATAAAGAATATTGAAAAGAATAAACTCATGATTAAACTTCGAGGGAATGCGCTAACAATGCCATGTCTATATTTCGATTTAAGCAACACAATCGGCAACAACACTAATGAAGCAATAAGAAAACGAAGTAACGTTAACGAAAAAGGATTTATAACGCCCGCTAACTTTTTAGATGAAATGAAAGAACCAGCAACCAATAAAGTAACTAATATTGCTAGCAAGTGATATTTTACATGACCCATATAAGACCTCATTCTAAATGACGACGCCGTGGCGAAGATAATATAAACAAGCCCTCGAAGAAGAAGGGCTTATATAATTCGCATATAGAATAGGGGGGAGGGTGTAAAAATAATTGTGTAACTGCTCATTATCTATACCCTACAAAAAGGTAAATAATAATGAGCACGATAATGGATAATAAAAAACTGCAAGCTATGGCGGAAGAGTTGGCCAAAGACATTCGAACGCCTGATGATCTCAGTCAGCTTAGCGCATACCTCACTAAACTCACCGTTGAAGCTGCTTTGAAAGGCGAGATGAATCATCACCTCGGTTACGATAAAAACGACTCTACAGGCCATCACAGCGGAAATAGTCGCAATGGGTATTCATCTAAAAGACTGATTGGTGACCATGGGCATATTAATATCCAAACACCCAGGGATCGCAATGCAACCTTCGAACCTAAGTTGATTAAGAAGGGGCAATCACGTATTACGGGCATGGATGAGCAGATCTTGACCCTGTATGCGAAAGGTATGAGTACGCGAGATATTGTTGCCACATTTGATGAAATGTACGGTGCAGAAATCTCCGCTGGACTAGTTTCACAAGTGACTAACACCGTTATGGATATGGTTGTTGAATGGCAAAATAGGCCGTTGGATGCCGTCTACCCGATCGTTTACTTGGACTGTATCGTGCTTAAAATACGCCAAGATAAGCGTGTTATCAACAAAGCTATTTACTTAGTTTTAGGCATTAATGTCGAAGGGCATAAAGAATTACTAGGAATGTGGATCTCTGAAAATGAAGGCGCTAAATTTTGGCTTTCCGTACTAACTGATATACAAAACCGTGGTGTTAAGCATATGCTAATCACTTGTGTAGATGGCCTAAAAGGCTTTCCTGACGCAATCAATAGCACCTTCCCTGATGCTAAAATACAGCTCTGTATCGTCCACATGGTAAGAAATTCACTAAAATTTGTGCCTTGGAAAGATTACAAAGAGGTAGTCGCCGACTTAAAGAATATTTACCAATCAGTCACCGAGCAAGAAGCGAGTTTGGAGCTTGATAACTTTGCTGAAAAGTGGGACGAGAAATACCCACAAATCAGTAAGTCGTGGCGTTCACACTGGGAAAATTTAATTACTATTTTTGACTATCCAGCGGATATCCGAAAGGTGATTTACACGACTAACGCCATCGAGTCACTCAATAGCGTAATCCGTAAATCAGTAAAAACGCGCAAGGTATTTCCTAACGATGATGCAGCACTCAAAGTGATATATTTGGCAGTAGAGGCGGCGTCAAAAAAATGGACCATGCCAATAAGAAACTGGAAACCTGCGCTGAATCGTTTTATGATTGAGTTTGAAGAGCAGTTAGCTCCTCATATCTAAACGGGCAGTTACACAGCTGGTTTTACACCCTCCTCATTACAACTCTAGAAGAAGGTACGTCTGCCGCAATGCTTATTCGTAGTTATCACAAAGATCAGTCTATATTCCTTCGATAATGATTTAAAATAACTCTGTTACCGTAAATAGTTGGCACTTGATAAAGAAAGTTAGATAACAATAA
>JALJPA010000395.1 GCA_022969215.1 Colwellia sp.
TTTATAGTCAAACAATGCATATTTATATCTGTGCGGAACGTATATCGTATCTTTGTTAACATTGGCTAGTGAGACTTAGAGACTTCTCTAGATTAGCCAGAAGCGGTCATTTGCAAAGTCGTAATCGTAACACTATGGATGTATAAAAACTGACATAAACTAGAGTACTGGAAAGTTAGCTAATAGGTGAAGTTCTGGGGAAGGCACTTAGCTAAGCTTTACGTTCCAAGGTAGTAATGAATCGATATCGAGTTTCGGGTTAGTTAGTTGTTCAAGGCAATACTTGAGATAATCGAATGGAATTAATCCATTCGCTTTAGCTGTTTCTATCAAAGAGTAGTGCATAGCACTGGCTCTTGCGCCATTAGCGGTATTTGAGAACAACCAGTTTTTTCGACCAATAACGAATGGTTTCACTGCTCGCTCTGCGCGGTTATTGTCTATGTTGAGGTTGCCATCTTCAACATATCGGTTAAGTTTATGCCATTGGTTTTCGCAGTATTGAATCGCTTTACCTAAGGCTGTCTTTGGCGGCACGTTGGCTTTGTCTAACCATTGATAAAACTGTGCGAGTAAGGGTTTAGCTTTTTCTTGGCGACCCTGGTATTTTTCTTCTGGGGGTTTATCTTTTAATTGTATTTCCAACCGATACAGCTTTTGAATATGGTTAAGCGCCATATTCGCTTTACCTGTTTTTCCTTTGGGTTGCGCTATTTCTGCTTCTTTAAATTTTCGACGGGCGTGTGCCCAGCAACCCACTAAGGTTGCTTGGGTTTTTTCATATCCAGCATAACCATCAACTTGCAGGTAACCGCTATACTTGCCAAGATAATCTAGGGCACATTGTCCCGCACGACCTGCTTGATAATCAAAAAGCACAATATTAGGCAGTGTATTTTGAGTAGGCGCATCACTGCCCGTGCAGTAGAGCCACATATAGCACTTGGCTTTATCTTCATTTATCACGTTAAGCGTGGTTTCATCTGCTTGAATGACACTTTGCTGCAAGAGAATTTCCTGCAACCTATCATAAAGTGGCTTAAATAATTCGCTGCATTTCATCATCCATTCACTCATCGTCTTTCGGCTCAAGGCAATACCATATTGCTTGAATAAGCTTTCCTGGCGATAAAGTGGCAGTGCATATTGATATTTGCTGGTGATTATTTGGCTTAACAATGAGGGCGTTGCAAACCCTTTAGGGATTGGACTTGGTGGTACGGGGGCACTTTTGACTTTAGTGGCAATACCTTCTTTTTCACATGTCCTACAGCTGTACTTTAATCGAACATGTTCAATGACTTTAACTTTGGCGGGTATGAATTCAAGCTTTTCGCTACGCGCTTCACCCATTTTATGTAGCTCATGGCCGCAACACTCACAGGTTTTATCGTCTATATCATGAATGATTATTTCGCGGGGTAAATCGGCAGGTAATTTTTTGCGTATTGGCTTTTTCTTAACGGGGCTTGATGCAGGCTCAGGAAACGTTTCATCAACAACATCAAGTTCAACTTCAACTTCATTAAACAAATCGCCTTGAGCGGGATGGCCTTCACTACTTACGCCAAAACGTTGTTGTTGAGCAAGACGAAACTGTTCGATGAGATGTTGTTTTTCTTCGGTAAGGTTTTTGACTTGTGACTGAAGTGACAGCACCATTTCTTGCAGGGCTTTGGCGTCAGTTGGTAAGCTTTTCGTTTTATCAGTCATGCCGTTATTTTATCAAAAATTAAGGCTAACCTGTTGGTAAATCTTAGATTGTTTGGTGATCAATAAATGCTGGTTATGATCACAGGTTATAAGGCAACAGACTCATAGCTCACCGCTTGATGCCCAAGCACATCAAAGCCGTTAAACAACCAATGTAATTGTTGTTCGGTTAAATTAAGTGATTGTTTGCTCAGTTTGGTTGGCCATTTGAACCGGTCTTTTTCAAGGCGTTTGTACCATAAAGCAAACCCCGTTTTATCCCAATACAACACCTTAAGTTTGTCTCGCCCTTTATTACAAAAAACAAACACGCTGCCAGTCAAGGGCGACAATTGCATTTGCTGTTCAACTATCACCGACAAGCCATTGATTGACTTTCGAAAGTCGACAAAATCACGGTAAAGGAAAACATCAGGGGTATTGATAAACATTTTCACGAGGCTACGCCTCTGAGCAGTTCAACAAGAAATTGAGCTGATGTCTCACTAGGCAATGATAATTCAGCCGCAGCGGTTGTCAGTTTGATAGTCGACACAGGCTTGGTTTCGATGCTTGTTATTTGTTTGGTGATAACGTTGGCTTGAATAAAACCCGCGTTGTTACTTTCTTTACCAACCATTGATTTACGGGAGTAAAAATAGCCGGGACTTATTTGATGTTGCTGACAGAACTTGGGTACAGATAATTCACTGGCTATTTGTTTTTCAACGAGATGTTGCCAATCTTCAAACGTTCGACGACTCATGGGTTGCTCCTTTATTAAGTTGAAACAACTGTAGAGTGAAAATTTAACTAGGGGTATGTGCTAATGGCCGGACGTTCACATATCGAGTTTCGGGTTAGTTAGTTGTTCAAGGCAATACTTGAGATAATCGAATGGAATTAATCCATTCGCTTT
>JALJPA010000396.1 GCA_022969215.1 Colwellia sp.
GTTTATCAATCGATCCATGATATTTTGGCGCTTAATGCTGGCTTAATTAAAGATGAAACCGTTGAGCAAGCTGGTCAAGCTATTTGTAACGCAAAACACACCTTAATATTTGGTGTTGGCGGTGGCAGTAGCATGATGTCACAAGAATGCCAGAATCGCTTTTTTCGCCTAGGTATTCCCGGTAATGCCCATTGTGACCCAATGATGATGCGTATGACAGCTGCAACTGTTGATAAAAAAGATGTGGTGGTTTGTTTGTCATTAGGAGGGGTCAGCCCTGATGTTTACAGCGCCGCACAAATAGCGAAAGAATATGGTGCCATTGTGGTGGCTATTTGTCCCGAAGGTGATTTAGGTCGTTTTGCTGATTTTCATCTACCTATAGCGACACAAGAAAGTGATTATATTTTCAAACCCAGCGCCTCACGATATGTGATGCTGGCAGCAATCGATATCTTATCGAGTGAATTAGCGATGAAAAACCAACGGAAATCCCGAGAAAAATTACGTCGCCTTAAAATGCACCTTGATGTTCATCGTGAGCAACACAGTAATGACGAAAATGGGTTAATTGATGCACATCTTAAACGGTTACCGCTAGGAGATTAATGCGTGCAGCAACAAGAGCGTTCAAAGCAAGTAGTACCGCAAGCCTTTGATGTGTTAATTATCAATGGTGAAGTGTTCGATGGCAGTGGCAGTGCAAGCGAAAAACAAGACATAGCGATTATTGGAGAAAAAATTGTTAAGTTGGGTAACTTAAAAGCATACGACGCCATAAATGTTATTGATGCTCATGGGTTAATCGTCGCGCCAGGTTTCATCGATGTTCACACTCATGATGATCTTGAAGTTTTACGAAACCCGTCGATGTTAAATAAGATAAGTCAGGGGGTAACCAGTGTGATAATAGGTAACTGTGGTATTAGTGCCAGCCCTTATTATTCTGATAAAGCACCTATTGATCCCATTAATTTATTGGGTGAACAAGCTGAATTTACCTTTCCTCAACTTAGCGACTTTATTGATAAATTTAATATTATTCGTCCACATATCAATGTCGCTGCGTTGGTTGGACATACGAGTTTGCGTGCACAAGTCATGAAAGATTTAACACTTGCGGCAAGTGAAGAAGAGATAACGCAAATGATTGATTTACTTAACTTAGCCTTGATTCAAGGGGCTAAAGGGTTAAGTACAGGACTTGCTTATCATAATGCTCAAGCTGCCCCAAACTCAGAAATACAAGCTTTAGCCTCAACACTTAACGCGCATAATGCCATTTATAGCACGCATTTACGTACCGAATTTGATGGCATTATTGATGCGCTAGACGAAGCGTTCTCTATTGGTAAACATGGAAATGTTCCTGTGGTTATCTCGCATTTGAAATGTGCAGGAAAAGATAACTGGGGTCGAGCGCTTGAGGTTATTGATCACATTGAACAGAATCAAAAAGCACAAAAAATCAGTTGTGATTGTTACCCTTACAACGCAAGTTCTAGTACTTTAGATTTAGCTCAGGTTACAGAAGACTTTGATATTTTTATTACTTGGTCTAAGCCACACCCTGAAAAATCGGAGCAATTACTGGCGACTATTGCCAAGCAATGGCAAGTATCGTTAATGGAAGCGGCAAAGCGCCTTCAGCCAGCTGGAGCTGTATATCATGGCATGCTTGAAGATGATGTACGTAAATTTTTAAAACTACCATATAGCATGATTGGCTCTGATGGCTTGCCTTGTGATCCTCATCCACACCCTCGTTTATGGGGAACATTCCCTAGGGTTCTAGGGCATTACAGCCGAGATCATCAAATATTAGCGTTAGCACAAGCCATTCATAAAATGACCGGACTAAGTGCCACTGAGTTTAACTTAAAGCAACGCGGCTTTATCCGTGAGGACTATTATGCCGATGTTGTGCTTTTTGATGCCAAGACCATACAAGACATGGCCAGTTTTACTGAGCCTGTTGCTATATCTCAAGGTATAGAAAAAGTATGGGTAAATGGTCAATTAACCTATCAAGCAAATATTACACCCGTAGATATTGAAGGTGCAGGGCGATTTCTAGCACATCAAAAATAACAACATAAAAGGAATAACAGATGACAATTAAACGATACGGCATTGAAGGTGGCCAAGGTACGGGTGGACAACATTTACCATTCTCACGTGCCGTTGAAGCAGGCGGCTGGCTCAAAGTATCAGGACAAACTCCCATGCGCGATGGTGAAGTTGTTGAGGGGGGGATTATTGAGCAATCACGTATTGCCATTGAAAACTGCATCGAAATTATGACCGAAGCTAATTATGGTTTAGAGCATGTTACTCATGTTTCTGTGGTATTAACTGATTCCCGTTATTTTCAATCGTTTAATAAGGTTTTTAAAGAATTTTTTGGTGAGCATCCACCAGCAAGAATTTGTTTAGTAGCCGACTTAGTGGTTGATTGTAAAGTAGAAGTAGATGTTACTTGTTATAAAGCGCCTTAGGGGCTGTTAAACAACAATACCATTCCGCATAAAGAAGTGACCACTTAGAATAATATGGGCGACATTAGAACAAATAAAATATGTATAGATATA
>JALJPA010000397.1 GCA_022969215.1 Colwellia sp.
ATTTTTTTCGCTATCCAACCCTGATAGAAAACCCCAACACCGTCTTTAGCAATGCTGCGTAAGGCTTTAGCGAGTTTAGGGTTTTTTAAAGTATCACCGGCTTTTATTCCAATACCATTTGGCGAAAAATACTGCTTAATTTCCGGTAAAACATGTATGCCTGGATTGAAATTCGCCGCAAGTAACTTCTCTAAACGCGCTGAAACAATAAAACCATTTTCAGCTAACTCAATTGCCGGCTGAAATAAGGTCTGCCATGGCAAAGAGCCAAACTGCTGATGAGCTTTGTTGAGCGCGGCAAGTAAACCTGGCACACCAACCGACTTACCACCAACAACAGCTTCAGACCAATTTAATGGTTTACCTTGATCAGTTAAAAACAAAGCACTGGTCGCTTGTTTTGGTGCGGTTTCTCTACCATCATAAGTGGTTAATTGTTGCTTTTTATTATGCCAATGCAGCATAAATGTACCACCACCTAAACCTGAGGATTGTGGCTCAACTAAGCTCAACACTAGCTGCGCCGCAATAGCAGCATCAACAGCGCTACCACCTTTTTCAAGCATTGCCAAACCAGCTTTACTGGCATAAGGATTAGCAGCAACCACCATATATTGTTGAGCAGAAACCGCTTTTTTTTGATTAAAACCGGTTGCCGCTTCAGGTTCACGAATTTCACGTTTCGCTTGCGCCGTTTGGCTGAGCAGAAGCTGAGCAACAATCAATGTTACTGTAGAAAGTCGTAATAAAAACAAATTATGAATCATCAAGTTTCCTCAAAAGGGATTTATGCTCAGGTCTAAAAGATAATTGGAACTGATTGAATTGTTGAAATTTTTCCAGTAGTGGTTGATATTTCCCTGCATGTTCAGGGCTAATCGGCAAACAGTCTTGTTCATCCTGCTCTAGAATGGCTAAAGCATAACAGCTTGCTTCTAAACTAGATAAGGCATTTTTTTTTGCGACTTTTCGAATATGATATTGTCCGGCGTTCGCCAGATGATCAGGCAGGCATACTTGTGGTAATTGTTGTAATTTGGTTGACAACATAAACATGCGATAGGCTTTTTTCCAAGTGGCATCGAGAATAACCAGACAAAGCGGCTTACTCTTATTCTCAATACTTACTTGAAGACGATACTGGGTAAGCTGAGTATGAGGGCCATCTTGAGTGTTAGACTGACAATTATGCAATTTTATTCTTACGTCTTCATCAAGAAAATGTGCTTGCTCACTTGGATAGAGCAATACTAGCTGATACTGCGCCATAACTTGTAGAAACTCTTGTTCATCATCAAAACTTTCCCCCACCAGTACTTGGCACTTACGCAGTGATTTTGCTAATAAGGCAACCGTGCCTTTAGTGTGAGATACTTCACTAGGATGTTGTAACACCACAACTTGAATTTCATTTGCTATATCCGCAGTAAAAGCACAGATACAAGCTTTTTCAGGCCGATGACAGTTTGGACAAAGTGTTCGAGACATAGAATATTTAAATAAAACACAATAAATGAAGCGGTCATTGTATACTTTATTAGTTTTATATAAATCCATATCTTATAAATAACAGATAAATATACAATAATATTAACCATTAGCTTTTAACCACATGCCATTAACCTTTAAAAATCTGCCTTTCTCTAAGCAGCACAGCCTGCTAGTTATCAGCGTCGCCCTTTTGGCTATCATGGCCTTCTTGTTTAATGATAGCCTTAGTAAAGTGTTAGTTTACCAGCATCAATTAATCAGCCAAGGTGAGCTGTGGCGCACTTTTACAGGCCATTTCTTGCACACCAATGGTGTTCATCTGTTATTAAATTTGTCGGCATTAATACTATTATGGGGCTTACACGGTCATTTCTATAGTCTAAAAAATTACAGTATGCTATTTATCTCCTCAGCGTTAATTTGCAGTGCTGGTTTATACTTTTTTTCCCCTAACATTGGTCAATATGTTGGACTTTCTGGTGTCTTGCACGGCATTTTCATTTTCGGCGCCATCATGGATATCCAACATAAAGATAAAACTGGTTACCTATTATTTATCGGCGTCTGGTTGAAAATAGCCCATGAGCAGTTTTACGGTGCCAGTGATGATGTCTCAGCATTGATCAATGCTACCGTGGCGATTGATGCGCATTTATGGGGAGCTATCGGTGGCTTGCTCTTTAGCTGTTGCTATTTATTAGTGAATAAAAATAAAGCTCCAGCCCTTGATAAAACGAATCATAAGGCCAATAAATAATCCCCTTTATAAAAGCTAAAAAAAAGACCAAACGCCTAAGCGGTTGGTCCTTCATTATTCCAGTAATATATTTAACTAGCTGATAGCCTATTGGTGATTAAAAACCATCGGGGTTTTCAGACTGCCAACGCCAAGTATCTTGAATCATAGCCGTTAGGTCTAACTTAGCCTGCCAACCTAGTAATTCCTTGGCTAATGATGCATTGGCATAGACAGTGGCTAAGTCGCCTGCTCTGCGCGGCACTATTTGATAAGGAATAGCTTGCTGACTAATTTCTTTGAAAGTATTCACTATTTCTAATACTGAAGTACCTTTG
>JALJPA010000398.1 GCA_022969215.1 Colwellia sp.
CCTAACTTAGGTCCAAGATATCGTCAAATTTTTACCGACAGTTATAGTAAAGTTGCCAAACAAACAGGCGCTTACCTTATGCCCTACTTTATGAGTGACATAGCTGTTGATACTTCTTTAATGCTTAATGATAACTTACACCCTAATGCCAAAGCGCAGCCAATAATCCGTGATTTTATGTACAGTGAAATTAATAAATGGTTAGCCGACTAATTTAACCCATAAGCTAAAGAACAAGCTAAAAAAATACCAACCACTAATACACGAGGCTATGGCAAGTAAAGACCAAAATGGTCGGCTAAAATGGCCGCCATTGACTATAACGGGCTTACTCTCAATCCTAATAGCCAACTATTACTCAAACAAGTACCTTATTATCATAAATTTATTGTCGTCAAAACTTACTCGTTTAACGAATTAAGTTGGTATAAGGGATTGTTTTTAAGGTAAACTTATCCTCTATACTGGTAAATACCTGCCAAGGTATTTACCAGTATAGAGTAACGTCTGCGAGCTAGTAGATATCAAAATTTATGCCTGCGAATGTTACCAAACACCCTAGAATTTTTCCGCTCAGTAAAACAACTTAAATAGAGTAATGCTATGGACTTTATCTGGATACTTTTCGCCTTTATCTGCGGCTTGGCAGCAAAAACCACCTCACTTCCTCCCTCCATTGGTTTCCTTGCGGCTGGTTTTATCCTAAATATAGCTGGTTATCAAGCCGATGAAAGCTTGAGTGTACTCAGTGATTTAGGTATCACCATCATGCTATTTACCATAGGTTTAAAGCTTAACGTGAAAAACCTATTCAAAACTGAAGTTTGGTTGGGATGCTCTTTACATACTTTACTTTGGATTGTGGTCACCATAAGCTTTATTAAAGTACTCGCTCTAATGTCAGTAAGTTATTTCAGTGATTTAGATTTTATGACAGCAGCGTTAATCGCTTTTGCCTTAAGCTTTAGTAGCACAGTTTGCGTGATAAAATTATTAGAAGAAAATGGCGAGATGCGTACCCGCCATGGAAAATTAGCGGTAAGTATACTGGTTATTCAAGATATTGTTGCCGTTGTCTTTTTAGTTGTTGCTACCGGTAAAACACCATCAATATGGGCTTTTGCCCTACTGGGGCTATTTCTAATTAAACCTCTTATTAATAGAGTTATTAGTCATGTAGGCCATGGTGAACTCATTCCCTTAATGGGGTTTTTCCTAGCACTTGGTAGCTATGAATTATTTGAACTGGTGAATATTAAGGGTGACTTAGGTGCGCTTATTGTTGGCATGTTCTTAGCCTCTCATGTTAAAGCCACTGAAATTAATAAAGCCTTAATGAGTTTTAAAGATATCTTTTTAATAGGCTTCTTCTTATCCATTGGTTTTACCGCGATACCAACACTAGAAATGCTAGGTTTGGCGAGTATATTAGTGCTGTTAATACCGATTAAATTCGTGCTGTTTTATGGGATTTTCAGTCTATTAAAAATGCGTTGCCGTAGTGCCTTTCTCAGCGCCTTATCATTAAGTAATTTCAGTGAATTTGGCCTAATTGTTGGCGCACTAAGTGTAACCGCTGGCTGGCTTAGTACTGATTGGCTAGTAATACTTGCATTAAGTGTATCCATCTCCTTTATTTTAACGAATATCGTTTACCGCTTTGCCCACACGCTCTTTGCTAAACATAGAAGATTGTTATCTTATTTTGAGCGTCAAGAAAAACTCGAAGAGGACAGTTTTTGCCAACCTTGTCAGCGACCTATTGTTATAATCGGCATGGGTCGTGTTGGCATGGGTGCTTATCAAGCCATTAACAGCCATAGTACTAATCCGGCATGGGGTTTAGATGCAGATAAAGACAAAATAACCTGGTTAACAAGTGAAGGGGTTGAAGCTTATTATGGTGATGCTGAAGACATTCACTTTTGGGAGAGTATTGATCTTTCACGCATTGAATTAGTCTTGCTTGCGCTCCCTTCAGTACAAGATGCAATCAGTATTACTACCCAATTAAATGCAGCAAATTATCAAGGGAAGATTGCTGCTGTCGCCCGCTATGATGATGAGCGTTTACAACTAGAAGAATTCGGCATTGATAAAGTTTTTAACTTTTATACCGAGGCTGGGGTCGGTTTTGCTGAAGAAAGTTTAGCTTTATTAACTGAAACTAGGTAATAGTGAGTTAATGATGATAGCCGTTTACTGCGGTTATCATCGGTTAATATCGATAAAAACCTTGGGCTCAAGCGACAAAAAACGCACAATAAAATACTGTGCAAAGCCTGTGCAAAACTTGTGAAAAAGCAGTGGCTCAGCTGTTAATAACACAGTTTTAAAAATCAGTACAAAGCATAAAGAAACGGCCTAAACCATTGTATTTAAAATGTATAATAAATATACAATAAAACATTCGCTATTTAAAAAACATACACTACACTTAATTACACAAGCTTAGCAGGAAGTAAGGTTTTTCCTGCTAAGGTGTTAGTAAACAGGATTTTACACCCTAGTTTATTTTTGTTTTTGTTTTTATCTTAATTACCAGATAATGGT
>JALJPA010000399.1 GCA_022969215.1 Colwellia sp.
AGTTCCAGTAATTGTTGGGATTTTTCCTGGATGCCCGCTTTTGCCGAGATAGTTGCATCGGCTTGTGCTTCAAGGCTGGCAAGGGATTCTAGGCCTTCAATGAATGCTTTTGCGCTCAAATATCGATCTGTTAGAAGAGGGGCTAATGCTTTGAGGATAACTTTTTGCAAAGGTAGGGATATATGAGAGTGCTGCTCGAATATCGAAACTATAAAATCGGCTATTGGCATCGTATAAAGCTGTTGTGGGCTAAGTCTGGCACCGGTTAACATCTCTAGTAAGACCATGCCAGTGCTGTATAAATCAGCTTGTTCGGTAACGGTTTCTCCGCGCAGTCCTTCAGGTGACATATAGTTGGGCGTGCCCACCATGTTGCCGGCTAAAGTAAGGTCTGATTTGTCTAGTAGTGCGACGCCAAAATCGGCAACTTTAACCTCGCCATCGTTGAGCAAAATAATATTGGCGGGTTTGATATCGCGATGTACTATGTTGAACTGGTGAGCAGCAGTGAGTGCGCGCAATACCGATAGCGTAATAAAAACAGCCTCATCGGTACTTAATTTTTCCTCAGAGCGCAAGAACTGGCTGAGCTCTTCCCCCTCTATATACTCCATCACTATATAGTCTTGGTTATCCGCATGACCGTAGTCAAAAACCGCCACTATATTACGGTGCAAACAGCGCGCAGCAGCTTGTGCTTCACGCTTAAACCGCAAGCTCAGCTCTTCGCCGTGCTCGCCAGCTAAGTGATGTTCATGCAATACTTTTATCGCAACAGTACGCTCAATAACAGGATCAAAGCCCTGGTAGACAACGCCCATGGCACCTTGGCCGAGGACTTTTTCTACTTGGTATTTACCAAAGCTGCTAGGTGTTTTATTCATGTTAATTGGTTAATCATCCAGTGTTTCATCGAGCATTTTAACCGCGCTGTCTAGGCTGTTTTGCATACGGTTAAACGAGCGACCTAAGGAGCTTATTTCATCTTTTCCGGTAATCACGATAGGCTCTAGATTAAGCGTGCCCATGCTGACCTTATCGACGTGTTTCGCCATAGTGGTGACGGGGGTGATGACAAAAATGTTGAGCAGTATATTGAGCATGATACCAATAGCAAAAAAAACAATGACAATAGTGCCCATGAACAATAAAAATTCTTTATCGGCGCGCGTGTGTGCCAGAGACAGAGGAACAGATACGACTTGGGTACCTATCACTTCGTTGAGTTTCCAGCCAAAGCCGTTGGCATTGCCATAAATTGCGAGCATAGATTTAGGTGCAGCAGCGGGGGTAGAGTGGCAGGCGAGGCATTTACCATTGGTAATGCGAATGGGCTTGGCTAAATACAGCGATCTCCCTGTCGGGGTATCGCGCTCTCCGACAATACGCTCATCTGAGTGAGTTCTAAAATAACTAATGATATCTGCTTCCCAATCCGAGGCGCGGTTGTTTGGGTTTGTTGGGTTCAGGGCAGCTTCTTTGTAATTGTAATCGGGGTGGCGTTTTTGTAAATTGGCAATGTATTGAGCGGCAGCATAAGCGGGAACGGTTTGCGGCAAAAAGGTGGTTTGTGATGCGCCGCTAATTAAAGGCCTTACCTCTTCAACAGTATAGTTGCGCACGGCGATTGCGCTCTCTAATAAAATGGCAGCAGTTTCAAGCGCTTCTGTGCGTGCATTTTCTCTTTGCAGGTTAAAAGAGATAACGCCAGATATTAAGATGCCAATTATACTGGTTAGCATTAATATTAAATTAAATTTGAATCTTAATGACATATTAATATAGACCTTTATTTGACGGGTTCTGACATTGTTTTTATTTTTTATGGGTAAGTATTTAACTATATGCTGTATAAACGGTACAAAGTTAATTAACCACATAGCTATAGAGTATACTTTAAACGGCTGATTAATGTGCTTTAGTGATGAATAATTACAGTAAAAACTAACTTAAGTTAATAGCTTGGCAGCAGGTCTTTACCTATTATGGCTCAAGTTTTAAAATAGTTTGTAAATGAAAAATACTGGGTAATATCTTGTTAATTTTGAGTTAATTATTAATCGCCAATAAAATGTTAATCGAAGCTAAAATGTATATTAATAACTTGATTGAGCTATCATTATTAAACATATGAGATTGAATAAAACAGAAATTCCCTGGAAAAGGGTAATGCTTAGTGCAGTTTTGTATTATTCATTATTGGTATTTTCATCGATTGTCATGCTGCTTTATCGGGTGATGTATTTACCAAGTGCCACGCAATATATTTGCGGTGAGCAGGTAGAGCTTTCATGCTTAGCTTTTGTAATAGAGCAGTTGGTTTTAAGCACTCAGTGGCAGGCTGTTCAATTATTGATTTATATCGGATTGTCGCTTGTATTGTGGCCAGTTTTTAAAGCAGCGAAGGGAAATGTGTTGCTTAATTTAGGGTTAGTGTCGTTGACAACGAGTGGTCTATTACTGCTGAGTTTTGAAAAAAATGGTCCTGAATTAATCGCAGGGATGTTATGTCCTCTATTAATTGGCTTGCT
>JALJPA010000004.1 GCA_022969215.1 Colwellia sp.
GCAGAAGAAAAAGCAGCTGTACCCGATGCACTAAAAGCAGCATCCGATAGAATATTGGAGATAACTGATGAACAAGTCACCGGTGAAACTATTGAAACCACAGAAGCTCAGCCAGCAGAAGTACTCGAACCAGTCGGACTGGGAGAAGTACAACCAGATGATGCTGGAGATGTGCCAGCCGGACAACCAAGCAGCGCTGCTGTGCAGGCAGAGGAATCGGCTCCACTAAGAACCGTGGACCATGTCAAGTCAGATATAGTCAACATTGAGAAAGCTACGGAGCGTGGCGATAACGACACCTTTGAGAAAGCCAAAGCCAGTCAAAGTAAAATGAAAGAGCTAATTGCTGAGCGTGATGCGCTAATCGCTGCTGAGATTGATGTCGCAGCCAACCAAGCCGCTACGAGTGAGCTCAACGATTTAGCACAGCCAACCGATGCCCAGAAGAAAGCGGGTGATTATAAAAAAGGTTTGGTAGATGTCAATGGTTTTGGGATCGCTGTAGAAAATCCAAAAGGCTCAACTCGCTCAGGTAAAGATCCTAGCGGCAAAGAGTGGTCAGTTGAAATGAAAGACCACTACGGTGAGATTCAAAATACTGAAGGTGCTGACGGTGACAATGTCGATGTATTCATCGGTGATAATCCTGAGTCACAAAAAGTCTTTGTTGTGGACCAGATTGATCCCTCGACCGGCAAGTTCGATGAGCACAAAGTAATCATGGGTACCAACGATGCCAAACAAGCCAAGCGTACATACAAGCGCAATTATGCAAAAGGCTGGAAAGGCGATGGCTCCATAACTGAAATGTCGGTAGATGAGTTTAGAACGTGGGTGAACTTCGGTGATACCACAAAACCAATGACATACAAAGAGGTGACAACCGATGAATCACCAAGCAGTGCTGCGAGCATTCCAGATAAACGAGACACAATTTCAAATGATAAAAACATGGGCAGAATCGACGCGGATAAAACAGCCAAGCCAAGAACATCCATCCCAGTTAGAAAAGCCGTCAAGTCAAAAATTGCTGAAGCTTCTACCATAGCAGCCGCGCCAGTCAAAGCGGAACAATTTAAGCCTGCGGTAGCCAAGAAACCATCTATCTCGGTTAAAAAAGCAGTAGCTAAAAAAGTTAAAGAAGCTGCAGGCCCTGCGGTAATAGTCAGACCTAAAGTAAAAGACTTCGAAACCAGAGACACATTTACTGTGCCTGCTGGGACTACGCTTGGCATTGAATCCAAAAACTTAGCAACTCAAAATTTTGATAAGGTGACAGCTGATGACGGCTATATTACGTACACTAGAAAAACCGAAGACACAAGCCCTGAAACATCTACTACAACTGCCGGTACTGCTACTGATATTGCTGGACTCGATGAGCGCTCTGCACCCGCTGCCGATGTCTCTAGTGATACTACTGCAGGTGCTGCTAATGATATCAGCGTGCAAATATCGGAAGCGGTAGCGCCTGTTGAAGAAACTGCCAAGACGGCTAAGCCAGTCGATACCCCTACAACCGAACGAGCTGCTATACCTTCGGAAGATAAAACGAAAGCAGCGGCACCAACGGAGATGCGAGGCGGCGAACCTAAAGGCGTCACAGCTGAGTCGCTTGTGCCCGAGCCGTCTACGCTAGCGGAAGTTGTTAAGAAAGATGTAACTACGGTACTGGACTTTATCAAGGCACGTACCGAAGTACCGGCACTGCGTGAAATTATCGACCGTATAAAAGACAACCTGCCAGTAGGGTTGAAGATTGTCACGCTTCAAATTGGTGATAAGGATCCAAGTCAAAGTGGTATGCAAGCTGCACGCGGTCTATACCAGATAGATACAAATACAATCTATTTGAAAGGTGAGTCGTTTGTTGAGAACGGTATGAGTGAAGAAACTATCATTCATGAACTCCTGCACGCGGTTACCGCTGATCTTCTACGGGCCGGTAATCTTAAAGCGAACCAAGGCACGGACTTAGCCAATGCAGTCAAAGAACTATACGCATTGCGTGAGCAAGTTGTCATTGAGTTCAACCGTAAGATGAAAGATGGATGGAAGCCACAGACCAACTTGGCCAATATAGCTACTGCGAATGTAGATGAGTTAATTTCTTGGGGCCTGACGAATACTGATTTCCAAGACTTACTCATGTCAATGCCATCCGACAAGGGCAGTGTATGGAACAGCTTTGTATCTGCTATAAGTAAGATGCTTGGCATATCCAGTGAAAACCAGAACATGCTATCTGAGTTGATGATTGCTACGGACAAGTTAATCAGTGCTGACTATCGAGTTGATCAGGCAATGCGTGAGCAGCTTCAAGTGGTGCGTGAATCAAGTAGTTACAAAGTAGCCACGAAGTCATTGCCACAAATGGAAGAGCTTGAGTTGCTGCAAACCCAAGTAGCCGCATTACAACTTGACGTGGAAACCAAGTCAGATATTACTGCCGGTAAAAAATTAAAAGAAACTAACGCTAAAATTGAACTGCTTCAAGAAGAGATCCAAGAAGCCAGAGCCGAGGACCCTTACTTTGAAATCGGTGAAGACGATGTGGATATGCAGGGCGACACGCTTATGGGCAAGCCTGCAGATAGATTGACTCTACGTGAAAGGTTGAAAAGTTTCTTCGATAACTTAAAAGTAATGGGTGGAGATATCCCTGATATCATGGGGCGCATTGTCTCCAGTGCCTATGTGATTGAAAAGCAAGAACGTGATACCCATGGCTCAAGAGTAACGGCTGAGGATTCTATGACTGCTGCAGTGCACAAGTCTTGGAACTCGAAAGTAGCTGCGTCAATGGCTATCCATGAACATGGTGTCTCAATGGAGAACGGTACAATTGTTCCTGATCATACTAAGCCCGGACTTAGCCAGATACTTGAAGAAGTGGCCAACCATGGAGAACGCTACCTGCGCCGCTTTGAACAGTACTTATTGTTACAACGTTCTAAAGAGTTGATGACTCAGGACCGTGAGAACTTTGTTACTCAGGAGAACATTGATGTAATGGACTCATGGCTTGACCGCAACCCGAATACTAAAGCGTTGTTTGAAAAGCAGCACAAGGCATTTCAAACGTGGAATAAAAGCACACTTGATATTGCTATTGCTTCAGGCTGGATTAACCAGCAGGACGCGTACGGTGGCTACATGGCCTTTGATGCTGACGGCAATGAAGTGATGAACGCTGGCAATACTTTGTTCGAGACGGAAGCCGACGCACTCGAAGCCGGTGATACTGCAACACAAGTGGAAGGTTGGTACAGTGATATGTACGTGCCGTTCTATCGTATCGCTGATGACAAGGGTACCAAGAAGCCCGGTGCTTCGAAGCGTACTGCAGGCGATGTTGCCAAGGCAGTTAAAAAACTTAAAGGTGGTGAAGGTCAAATACCAATCCTAGAAAACATCGTTAAGAATGCCGAGTTTATTATCAACGGCTCAATGCGTACCATCGCCATGCAGAAAATCGAGACTGAGTTTCGTGATTCTGTGATGGAAGAAATGGACGGTGTGGAAATACCGGGACTTATAAACGCAGCAGAAATGCGTGAAGAGTACAGAAATATTCAAGAGGAAGCCGCACTTGAGGGTGAGCCAGTACCCAAGATGGGACAAGCTGCAGCTAAACGCTGGGCTCAGATGAAATCATTTGCCCGTCCAACGGATACGTCTACGGTTGTGGTCTACCGCAATGGCCGCCCTACGTATTATAAAGTACTTGATGAGCGCTTACTGACAGCATTGAAATCAATCGGTGCGCCCCAGGCTAAAAACTGGCTGAACATAATTGGTATGCCAACTCGGTTACTACAAAAATCGATTACTATAATGCCAGCGTTCTTGGCTAGGTCGTTTGTACGTGAGCTCCAAAATGCCTATATCATTAACCGTGAAGGTGGTGTGAACCCGCTGAAGACAATTGGCAAGGGCCTTAAAAACTTCGGCAAAATTGCTACGGGTGATATGGCTTGGATGGACGAGATGATGACTGGGGGTTTTGTAAACTACAATACTTACTATAACGTCACGCCGGATAAGCTGCGTCAAAAACTTGACAAGGCTGGCGTCAAGCGTTCGACGTTTAAGAATATTGTATTGTCACCGTGGGAAGGTGCGAAGGCCTTGGGCAGAATATACATGCAAATTGCTGTCGCCTCAGAGCATGCCTCACGTAAAGCGGTACATGATGACTTTATTAAAGCAGGTGCTAGTAAAGAAGAAGCTATGTACCAGGCGCTTGATACGATGAACTTCTCTCGCCGTTCCGACTACGCTGCCATGGAAGTACTGCTGGCTACTGTGCCATTTCTTAACCCACGTATCCAAGGCTTAGATAGATTGTACCGTGGCATGAAAGAAGATTGGAAACCATTCGCATTGAAAGCTGGTTTGATGGCAGCCTCAGCTACAGCGCTGGCGTTATTCAACTGGGAAGAAAACGAAGAGGAAATGAGTAAGCTCAAGGATGAAGACAAAGCCATGAACTACCACATCTTCTTAGACTTGGGATCAGGACCTAAAGAACATTGGCGTATACCAAAAGGTTTTGAAGTGGGGCAGATTACCGGCACATTGCCTGAGTTCTTTATTGAGCAGTTATATGCTGACCAAGCTGAGCCAGCTAGTAAAGCTATCCGCCGCTTCATGACTACGACGTTTGGTTTGCAGATGCCACAGTTTGCAGCGCCAGCTTACGCGATTGCTACGAACGAGGATCCTTTTAGACAACGCCCGATTATAAACTACGGCCAACAGTTCTTATTGCCAAGCGCTCAGTTTGATTCGTGGACTTCGAAACTAATTGTTGATATCTCACAGTCAATGCCTGACAGTGCACCCGAGTGGTTGCGCAGCCCGAAGAAATTTGAATACTTAATCAAAGGTTATACAGGCTCTTCAGGTGCCATGATATTGGAAGGCATTGATGATATCTATCGAATGACCGGCAACGCCCCAGACTTGCCAACGAAGAAAACATCGGAGCTTTATATGGTCCGTGACTTCTATCGCACTGGCTCGGTTTCCTCGTCTAAGCAAATGGATTTATTCTATGAGATGGTTATGGAGACTGGCAAACTAGCGAGTACGTTAAAAGCTGCCAAGGAGACTAGCCGTTCCGAGTACCGTGCAATGCGGGTAGAGCATGCTGATAAGTTAAGGGCTCGCAAGTCATTGAACAAATATAGCAAGCGAATGAGCGCCATGTCATCAGAGATGCGTAAACTCATGCTGAACGATGTGATATCCCGCGATGAAAAAGAACGCCGTAAAGACGCTCTGACGAAGCGGAAGAACGCACTAGCGCAAAATGCGGTTGACAGGTATTTCTATATCTTCGACTAGACATGAGGACTGACTTGACACTAGTGTGAAGTCAGTCCATACTCACCTGACTAATAACACAGGTGACACTATGAAATATAATGGCATACCAACGCAAAAGCAGCAGTCGTTCTGGACCTTGTTCTCTAAGATCCAAGACACTGGGCTATCTCGTACCGAGGCGTGTGACGCTATCGGAATGTTCAATACTACGTACCGAGCGTGGCGTGACGAGGGGAAACTATCGTACCGCACAGGCAGACTGATTTTAGCAACGTATAAAAAATTGGGTATGTGCTAGAAAGGTGGTCCCCAGTTACGAGGGCCTTCGACTAAAGGTAACGGCGCTGCAGGCAATCGCAGCGCCAAAGACTTTACAACTCCACTCCTTCAAGGAAGCTATCCGCTAACATAAAAGCTTTGTTACGGATAGCTGCAAGTGCTGCAAGTGTCCCTTCAATGTTATCAGCATGCTTACCTCGAGCTACCAACGTATTCATAAACGTAAGCGCAATGTACTCACGCTTCGTCATTCCTAACGTATTGGCCCCACCTGACTCAGCATGTGCCCCGGTAGAATCAAAGAGCGGAAACGCTGAGTTACTTCCATTTACAGTAGACATGTCAAACTCCCTACGGTGTCAAGCCGCCAACCCAATCGATTGATAATGTTGCTGATGGCTGAACCGCAGTTCCGAGGCTAAGTACTTGGCTAACTTCTTTAATGACTGCAGTGTCAGTGCTAGAAGTAATGGCAGAACTAATCCTAATCTGGTCGCCGTCGAGTAATTCCATAGTACCGGCTAGAGTTATCGTGTAAAAAGTATCTTCCTTGATCTTAGTCTTACGCAATCCTCCACCCAGTACCCAGACACCAGTAGACAGTGGCTTAACCTCAAGCCAAACCATGAACGTAGGGTCGCTTTGCTCATCTATCTGCAGAGTCAAAGCGCCTTGATAGCGCCCATCCTGCGGCATAGTGAATACACCGGCAGACACTGTGATACCACTAGAGCGTTTATCCACATCAAAAGGTATAATCTTTTCTTCTAATGCTGTGTCCAGTGTTAAGTTAGTTGAAAGCTCTGCATCAATGCGAGGCTCAATCCCTCCACTAATACCCGCTAGCTTTGCTTTTTCTGCGTCTGTAAATGCGTTTAATATTTTCATCATTTACCCCTTACAGTTTGAAGTTATAGACGTTGCCGCCATCGACTGAGTTAACACCAGTAATATCTAGTATCTCAGTAACAGGAATTGTTATTGATTTAAGCCCGTTAAATAACGCTTTAGGGTTTGCAGGGTTTTCGTTATTGGCAGTTATAGAGCCGCCAATATTTAAACCTGTAAACTGGAAAGATTTACCAAGTGCCGCGCCTGTCACATTCTCACTAACTGATACGGTATAATCCCTATTGCCAGGCGGCAAAAGTAATCTAGCCACATTAACGCTTAGCGCCGAATCGCCCACTATGAAATTGTTTTGTGACGTGTAGATAGTCACACCATAGTTTGACACGTAAGTAATACGGTCAGTACCACCCGTTGACCCACTTGACCAGCTACAGTCCGTTGCAGTTCCGCCAACATGAGCTAAGAAGTCCATTGTCCCTTGCAATGATCCGTTAACAAAAACTTCAGCAGTTGGCGGCGTACCTCTTGTGATCTTAACAACAATTTCGTTGTAAGCATCAAATGAAGTGCCTGGCACATCAACATCAAGTGTATTTCCATCTGTGGCAAATATTCTTAATTCGTTAGTTGTTAGTGATTTTTTAAAATTTAGACCAAAGCGTCTTTTGTCTGGTGAAGCATCAGGTGAATCAGCAGAAGTACAGCCTAAACCCCAGAAACACCCCTCATCGCCATTCGTTGAATCAAGACGAATTACGCCGCCATAACTTGCATCCAGGTTAAAAATGTCCGTCCAGTTCTGAGCGGTTAGTGGGAATAATACTGTAGCTATACCGCCACTAGTATTGTCAGAAAGCTTGTGAACGTCTTGGATAATACCCATAACTGATTCACTTACAATTGTTACTGTAGCAGAACCAGACTGAATTATATTCCACGGTGGTGTTTGAGTGTCAGCAAGTCCAAGCTCTGAAAAGAATCTAGCATCTTCAAAGGTTGGCGCGGTTAGGGACTGGGTTACGAATAAATCAGTCGAGGCCGTACCACCTGTTGAGCTAGGTAAGTTTCTAATCGTCACTTCTTGAGTATCTGCCGAATCGGTAGCATTACCCTTTAATACTATTCTTGTAACAAGTACAGCTCCTGATATTACATCAGGAATATCGAACTCTACCGAGTCCATATTTAATAGCGCATCATCGTAGTTAGCAAATAAAACATCACCGCGCATGATTATAAAGTTACCGTTGTTAACAAGAACACCTTGAACAGTTGCCTCATTATTTCCTACAGCGGTCAGTACTCCATTATTGTCCCACTGCGTAGCATCTAGCAGTACATCAGTGTTAATAGGTGGTACTGTCACAAGACTAGAATCAATATATGTCCACGACTGCGGGTCTTGCCCAGAAACTGCCAAAGAGTGTGGGCTTAACTTGCTGTTTTTGTAGTTAATGCCATTGGCAACCATTAGAAAGCTTGTTGTACTAATGCCCATCGTTGCATCGTCAGTACTTGAGACGATTAAATCTTCAATTACCGTTCCTGCCGCCTCAAGTGTTGTTTGAAACGTCATGTCTGACCATGTAATGCGAGGATTAATATTTAATGAGCTAGGAAAACCAGTGCCGGGCTGACCGAATACGCCAACATCGGCAACAAATTCGAACAGGTGTATAGCATTGGGATTGGTTATTGACTGCTTCGAACCAGAGGAGCCTACTGATCCTGTTGGGGTTGCGTGGATAAAATATCTGTCTACCGGTGCATTATTAATGTCAAACGTAACATCTGGAACTAATACGCTAGTGCCGGTTAAATCGTCAGTATCTTGATTGCCAATAAAGAACACTTCAAATGATCCACTTGCATCATCAGCTGTAATTTGAATCTGAGTGTTACTGTTTATCATTGCAACTGAGAAATTACCTTTAACACCTGAGCGAATTATTTGGCGCTGGTCTGCTTCGTCGTGGATAGTTACTTGATTATCAGCGAATGCAAAAGACTTCAACGTAAAGAATGGCAGTGCGTTAGTTGTTGAACCTTTCGCCCGTACATCACCATCAGCACTAATCAATCTGAATTCATAAGTTGGACCTACGAATACATCAACCGGAACGTTGTCAGTGGTCGGGTCGAGTAGTATCTCAGTCTCAACGTTAGCAGCTAGCGTGCCTAATTCTGCTTGATAGAATAACTGCCCACCAGTAAACACTTGACCGATAACATTGGTTATAGTCGTGTCAGTTTCAAATGTCACAGCTACTGTGCGCTGATTAAAAGTAGGCGTTACATCCCAAATAGGATTAATAATGATATCGGCCTTACTTGTTTCGAATGGGAATGTTAGCTCGTTGCCTACTGGCTTTCTAGCAAACGGAACTCCTGTGGCTTGGTCAATCCAAACCGGTTCGAATGCCTCTTGGTCGATAGTATTAGTAAATGTGAACGTTTGACCGCCTGACTTTAAAGCGTGTGGCCCAATACTTACAGTGCCCGGCAAAACATCTAGTGATGGTGCGCCTAGAGGCTTCTCGGATATAATGTCTGTAGCATCTTCAGTCATTGAAGAAGCTATGAGGCCGTTGCCTGAGGCTTGAGGTATCTCACCGTCGGCAAGGGCAATGATTGAATCAACTGCATCTTCTTGTGCAGGGTCTAACGCGCCACCACTTGGGATAGCTCCGGGAAAATCAGCCATTAGTGAGCTCCAAATCTTGAGATGACACAACGAACAAAGTTAGCACCTACAATGCCAGCGAGTGTGAGCTTTAAGCTACGTGCTGAGCCTGACCAGTTGGGTCGTAGGTAGGTAACTGCGGGGCCGACATCTGCGGCGTTGGTTGTAGCTTCTGCAACGCTACCATAGATATCACCATTCTCGCTGACCGCCGTTACTACGGTGCCTGCTGATGGAGTTACTAAGTTTGTAAGTGCTGCGTCTGAATAGAAGCTGAGTGCGACGTAACCACGCTCATGGGTGTAGGACATATCTGGTGAGATTAGGTCGCCGTCTGCTATAGGACCTGAGAAATCGTATCGTTTGGTACTCATAAAAAATCCGCCTTTGGTTTACATTGGCGGATTGATAAAAGCGAGGTTCCAATTAGCTGGCGGGGAACCGAAGGCGGTAGTTTAAGTTTAAGCGTCGACGCCGAGCCACACTTCCGCCAAGTAAGCGTGACCTAGATATTGTAGTCCTCTTAAATTAAGGAAGCAAGCTCTGCGCTGCACTAATTAATAATGGCAGTTCTGCGTCGACAAGTTCTTTGACATCTTCATCTGGCAAGTCATGTTCAATTGTGAGCAATACTGATGAGATTATATCAGGCTGTTTCATCGTTGTTTGCGATAAAACTTTTGTATTGAAACCTGATAACAATATCTTCACTGCTCGTTGAACTTTTAAATCAGTCTCATGGTTCAGACTACCATCACCTTCACCATAAACATTGGCAGATATACGTGAGTAACTTGACGGTGCTATGTCGAACACACTGTTAAGTTGACTCACAGAGATGCCAGCTTTTCTACGGAGTTGGTCCATAAGTAGAAACATTCTGTAAGAAGTAGATAGCATCTCAGTCTCCCTATGTCCAGTCTTTAACGATGCTAGCTAACTCGTCATCAAGTGGCTCATCATCACCGCCGATTGTAGCTGCGCCCGGTGCTGATGGTACGCTATTAGCTGCCGATGCGCTCGGTGCTGATGGTACGCCGCCCGCTGCTGGAGCTGATGGTACCGACGCTACAGTTTTATCTGCAGGTGTTGGTACATCTTTAACAACAACGCCTGGTGTCGGTGCTGCTGGCGTATCATTAGCTGCTGGTACTTTAGCTTTAGCTCGAGACTTCTTGAACAGGCCTTTAACAGTAACAGGTGGTACCTTATTGCTGCCCATTGAATACGCTTCAGTCCAAACAGTACCGGCAGAATCTTCCCAGTCACCGTCAGCATTCATCCATGGGTATGTTTTTTCTTCTGTTGCTGTACCTGAAACACCTTCAGCTTTGCCACCTGAAACACCTTCAGCTTTGCCACCTGAAACAACTGTAGCATAGCCTTCACTTACAAGAGCTTCGATTGCCCAGCCATTAGCTTTGAACTGCTCATAGTCAGCGCCAGCTGCTTTGGCAGACATGTTGTAAGTAACACCGTCCAGTTCAAACTGACCTTTAATAGCCGGTGATGGTGCTGGTGGCTCAGGTGTCTTGTCTGCTGGAGCTGCTGGAACTCCGCCTTCAGCAACAACTTCTGACTTCACTTCATGTTTGATTAGGTGGCCAGCATCAAGTAACTGCTGCTCTGTCCAACCACTCGCTTTAAATGCTTCAATGGTATGAGGCAGGTTCGGCGCTTCAACAATTTCAAACACTGGAGCAGCTGGGGCAGTTGGTGCTGCAGGAGCCGCTTCAGGTTTAGATGGTTGCAATGCTTCAAGATCAGCTTCAAGTAATGCGATGCGCTGTATAGCACCATTGACAAACGAGGTTAGTTCAACACTACCTACAAGTACTTGACCATCTTCGATTAATACTTTTTCTACGTTAAATTGTTTTTTCTCTACGCCTTTGATAAATAAGTGCATGCTATGTAAGCTCCATGTAGCCGTTGGTAATTAAAGTTTCGTCAGTCCATTTGTTAGCAATGAACTGTTCATAGGTTGTTTCGCCAGCTTTCGCTGTCATTGTTTTTACGGGTTCTGCTTTTGGCGCTGCAGGTGCGTTGGGTGCTGATGGTACTTCGGGCTCAGGTGCTGGGACTTCCGGTGCAGCAGTCTTCTCCACTGCGTACCCTTGAGAAACTAGGTCAGCTTCTTTCCAGCCTGAGTCAATAAACTTTTGAAGTGACATACCGTTTGCTTTGTCAGTCATCTCCAATTCAACTTTAGCCGGGGCTGAGCTCTCAATACCTAAGCGCGGTGTATCAAGTACTTCACCAGTGTCAGGGTTGAATGAACCGATAATATTTTTACTTGGCAAAGCGGCAGTGACTTCTTCACTCTCACTACGTGCAACCATTTTCGCAGCATCTGCTTCACTAAGCCACCCAGTTGCTTTGAATTCTAACTGAGGGTACTCAGCGTCAGTGAATGTTAGCTGTGCGATAACAAGTTGCGGAGCCACATTGTTACGTGCTAGCTCACGGCCAAAGGCAGAAAGATTTTTTAAGCTGGTTGCTGGTACACGTATAACGGATACTTGCTCATCCAACTTATCAGCTTCAACAACAAATAAGTTTTTGACATCGCTACACGCTTTGCCTTTACTTGGGTTGCCTGCAGCATCAGTACCAGAGCCAAACGCATTCTTAGGACACTCAGCACACGAACGTGCTTGAGACTTAGCTGACATAGCATCAGGCTTGATACCATCAGCACTGTAGCAATCAGGTAACTCAGCACTGTCTGAAGCATAGGCCTCGTTGTACCAAGCTTTTGCAACACCTGCTGGTGGATCCGTAGCTAAAATTACACAGTTGAATGGTGCGCCCATTGGATAAACGAATTCTTTATCGTCTTTCATGTAACGGAACTGCTTACCACGCAACGAGATTTTTGGCAGTGAGTTAAACCCAGTTATCAGTTGGGCTGCTGCTTCTGCCTGCTTTGCATATTTTTGCAAATGCGCTGGCAGGTTAGCAGTGCCTTGGTTAAAGATTGAAATTTCAGTTGTCATTATAGTGACTTCCCGTATTTGATGATGGATTTTTCTAATCTAACAGCTTCCGCTGCTTTTGGTTGTGTCTTTAACAAGGCCAAACGTACTGCCCTCGCCATTGACGTAGTTTTAAAGATGTTATTTCCCCTTCCTAACTTGAAGTGATGTTTCTTTGACATACTTAATACCTGCTGGCATAAGGCCCTTGTTCTTTTCCATGTACGTTTTACAGTTTGTTTTATTTGCCGACAATGTCAGCAGGTCAAACGTACCTGAGTCAGCGATGTGCTGGACGTTATCATTCAAGTCCTGCTCTCCGCCTGGTTGCCACTCACCATCAGTCGTCTTGTACATGTGAGACTGAAAGCTCAGTAGCATTTGTGTGACAAGGAATTTTTTAAACTCATCTTTATCAGCAATACTTACAAAATCTTTCTCTGATTCAAACGCTGTGCCAGACTCTGCACCGATGGATGTGACATCAAGTACCTTCAAGTTTTTGCGTATAAATTTTTCCAACTTGTCGAGACTTACTTTTTGCTCTGCCTTCCACTTCTTCAGAGCTGCATCGCGCTTGGCTATCTCAGCTCGGATTGCGATGAATGTTCCGACTGCCTGTTTAACTGTTATACCTGCCACTTGCTTCTCCTAGTTGATGTACAGTAGTGTAAAGTTACTTCTTAATCATGTCAAGTAGAATACCTTGCATTGTTTCTTTATTTTTCAGCCTGTCGTATACCGCCTTCTCCACTGGGCTACAGGTGATGTGCTTGATGTACTGCTTCTTAACTTGTCCTGGTCGAGTGATACGGCCATTGGCTTGCTCGTAGATTTCAAAATCATCTACCGGCCCCCACCATGTAATAACATGTGCTGCGGTTAGCGTAAGACCATGAGCCATAGCTGCAGGGTGAGCCAAGATAATATTGAGGTTGCTGTTTTGGAACGCGTCAAAGATTTTATCTCGGGCACCTTTGCCAACGCCACCATTTATAATGCCGAATGTTTTGCTTGGCTGCTTCTTCTCCAGCCACTCAGCAATTGCTTTGATGGTGTGCTTAAACGGTACGAATAAGATTAGCTTGTCGCCTGCCTCTTCAATAATCGCTTCAAGCTCTTTGAACTTAGGGCCACAATCAACGACTGATGTGCTGCCGTCTTCATGGTATACAGCTCCACAAGCAACCTGCAGTAGTTTGATAAGCTTGACGCCTTCATTGGCTGCGGTTATAAGGCCTTGCTTACCTTCTGCAATGAAATGGTCGCTGAGGTCCTTGTAGATTTTTGCTTGCTCTTTCGACATTTCTACCGGATGTGGTACGTAAGTACATGGCGGGATATCAACACAATCATTTCGATGGAAACGTATGCTAGGTTGAATACTCGAGTAAACAATATCCTCCCAGCCTTTTCGTGGTATCCACTTGAACAGATTAATTTTGAACATGGTCTGTTCCCGGAACCGAGAAAAGTAGTGCGGGACAGTATTCGGTTTTACAATTCTAGCCTGAGCCCAAACATCGGTCGGCGCTCTTGGCATTGGGCTACCGGTTAGCCACCATAGCCATTCTAACTTATCTTCAGCAGCCAAACGGTTGAGTGCTTTCCACAAGTCAGTTTTATGGTTACGAAAAACTGCGCCCTCATCGACAATGATCATGTCAAACTTCTTGGCTTCCAACTCATCGACCATACCTTTCATACCGTCGTGGTTGATAATGTAGAAGTCATGATCTTCTTCAAGTAGTTTAAGGCGACGCTTTTTCTGCATAGAGCCGTGCATAACGGTGCAGGTTCTGTGCATTAGGTGAGTAAAAATTTCCAAGCGCCACACTCGGTCAAGTGTTGACAGGGTAGAGGTGATCAATACTTTTTTAATCTTGCCGGTACGCATCAGATAATCAGCGGTCCACAGTGCTGACAAAGTCTTTGACGTTCCGATATCATTAAAACAAAATGAGCGCTTGTTGTTGATTAGGAAATTAAAGGTCACACGTTGGTGATCAAACGGTATGAACTTGCCTGGCCAGTCATAGTCAAAAAGTGGTGGGCTCTCAATTTGTACGCCAGCATTTGCAATACGCTGACTGTTTTCAAGATCCCAGTCCATTACCATGTAGTCATTCATTTTATAAGAGACTGGCTTGCGTTTGACCGTGCCAAAATCTACGCCCATGCACTGCTGTAGTGGTACAAGCATGAGCTTATGTTTCTTGACGGTAATTACTTTTTTACTATACATCTAATTTTTATCCTTTTGGGCGGCACAAACGGATGTACGCAAGGCGGTCTATCTCTAACTTGTACCGGGCTATTGCCACATGTACAGGCGTATCACAGATAACCTTTTCGGCAGCGACGAGTGCTGCAATCTGTTTGTCGAAAGTACTTGGCAGCATATCACGTTGCTCTGCAGTGGTCAGCGTGGTTGTGCAGCCAGTTAAAAGTAATACTAAAATTAATGCTTTCATTTTATATAAACCTTACAGTAGTTGTTATCAGTGATGTTCAACATGATTGCGATGTTGGCGTACTGACGGGCGTAGTACCCGCGTAGTATGTTGCGATATGTTTCAATCATCACAGGGTCTACGGTACGTGCCAGCAGTATTTCAACGCACCGGCGAATGTGAAACATCAATTCTTTTACCGGCTTATGTTTGTGCATGTGATACGCCAACAATAATGTCAGCGTATCGGACTTGATTTGCTCGTTGCTCATACCTTTACCCCAGTGAATAACCATTTCAGACGCAGCCAGAAACTTGCTGTAGTTATATACTTCAAGCGCTTGTCCTTCTTCCACATCTGCTTTTGATGGTTGAATCGCTGGTCCTTGAGCGAGTTGATTTCATCCAGCAGTGTCTCAGCTGTGACAGGGTTCTCAATTTTATATAGATAGTCCCACACTTGCTTTGATGCTGCGATGTAGCGGTCAGGCTGCTGGTGCTGGCGCATTGTAAAAATACGTTGAGCCTCAACTTCGACGTACGGCGGGATGAACTCATCACTTCGCTCGACACGTTGTAGGTCGTGCGTGTAAAAGTAGTGTAGGTCATCTACTCCGCCGACATCGATCCAATCTTCTTTGAACGTAATTAGCTGGACGTGTTTCATGTTAATCCTCGTCTCTAATGTGGAACCAGTAAACGTACTCAGAGCCGCCGGACCTGCTCTTCATGTCCCGGCGCATTAAATATCCTTGTTCGTAAAGTTCTTTTAACTTTGTAGATGAATGTTGAATGCTCCACCCGTTCGCAGCCATGAAGTCCGCAGCTACTGCCGTCTCCATTAGCTGGATAGTATTCAGCAAGTCGATATCAGCTTGTGTGAGTAGTACTTCTTTCACTTCAGCTAAATTCTCGATTACTTGGCGGCGTAGAAAGCCTTTCATGCTCACAGCCCCACCTCACTCACTTCAGGGAGTTCCGCTTCAATCTCAACTTTCCAACAAGCAGTCGATGCCCCGTCGGTCGTTGATACGATTACACACTGGATGCCTGGTACCGGCGTGATTACTTTATGCTGCACAGTAGCGGCGTTGAATGCGCGTACTGAGAACAGAATAGCGAAGAGCACTGCTAGTATTAGCAGTATCGCTGACACCCAGCCTAAGATCTCTTTCATACGTTTATTTTGCATTTGAAAGCTCCTTGAGTACAGCATCTGCCTGCGATACGACTATTCTTGCGATGGAATCCTCATCCAAGTCCCAAGTTTCTGGGTTCGAAAGCATGCCTGTAAGTGCAGCTTTGACGAACTCTTCACGCTTGGTCATGCCGTAAAAAATTTCTGGTTGATGTGTGGATATACAATCATCAAAGAATGGATGAGCTGGCGTGCTGCCGTTGAGACTTGCCTCATCTATTATCGGCTCATCTACTATCGGCTCATCTTTAGCTAGTACTGGAAGCTCATTGCATTCAAGACATGTGCGTGACTCTTGCCACATTAGATCAATAGAGAAGCGTAGACGGCAGCTGCTACATACGAAGTCTGCAGGGGAGTCGATACTCCGCCCTTTCATCTGGCAGTCGTGGCAGAGTATCTGTCCTTGATGATTTATATCGACATCTACTTTGTTCTGGCACCCTGCACAGGGAATTACTTTTGTACTTGACATAACTTATACCTCTCTACTAATTGTTGTTTCATAATCTCAGCACCCGCTTTGGAGTACACCACTTGGGCAAAGCCCCCGGCTGCTGTGATTTGTGCTAAATTTAATGGCTGCAAACCATGGAGCTTGCTATTTTTAGCTAGGGTTTTTGACTCCACCCCGATAAAAGCGCCAAAAGTTTGACCTACCATTTCTTGAGTGATAACGACCGGCAAGCAAGCGATGTGGTCCGGTACACCTTTACGGCCACCAAACGCAGCTGACGGCATGAACTGGTACACAATGGGACTCAGTTCAAGTAGTGCCGCCTTAACCGCTTTCTTGGTCTTATCTTCAGGCTGAGCCATCTTTACCTCGATACTTACTCTTTATAAAGTTAGCCCTGCCAAATACCATGCGGCAGAGGATTATAGCTTGTTCAAAGTTCTTGACCGTAGCACCGAACGTGTTGCGCCGGTGCGACCTGAAGTACTTCTGCGCTTCTCGCCAGACCACGTACTCTTTCGCCTTGTTCGAGTTGTTGCTGCTGCGTTCATACGGACCTTTTACACAAAAACTTTTCTCATTCTCTCGAACGAGTACGTGCTCAGTTACTTTGCCGCCCTGTACATTGTAAACGTACTGGTACGGCGTAGGTGCTATTAACTTAGCCATTACTGCAGTTCGACTAGATATTCTTTCAGGCTTTCATTGTCAATGGTCGACGGAACATAGCGCTCATGTATGTCAGACCACACAGCGAACCCTACTTCTACCTTGATGTAGTAGCCGTTGTTGACTCTGTGCTGGAACGTTGCGCCTTTTGGTCTGTCAGTACCTTCAAGGAGGTGATCGCTGTCTACCATGGCTACTGGCGCAGGCGTTCTACCTTCTAACAAGTCCTTGGTATCGTGTTCAAGTTCAATTTCACGTTTGCACTTAGTACACTTACCTTCAGGGAACACACGATCCCCGTCAGTGAACATTTTTTGGTAGCCACAATCAGCCCGATAAGCAACGCGTTCGCCTGGCAGAGTGTCAGTGACGCCTTGATCAACAGCATATAGGCATACTTCAGGTGCTGGCTGGTCAAGTGATGCTTGAAGTACTGCTTCTTTTGCGAGTACTGAGTCAGGCTCTCGTTTAATTCTACCCTCTTGCTGATCAAAGTCTGACAGTTCTTTGGCACTTGGCGCTTCATCAAAACTTTGTTTCCACGCTTCTTTCAAGCATTTGGCATACTGAATAAGCTCACGACATTCCGCCAGTTGCTTGAGCTGTGCTTCACAGTCTTCAATCGCAGTATGAGAAACATCACCTTTCTTGACGCCACACTCACGCATCAAGGTACGCAATTCCATAGGCTGTCTGAAATTCCAAGGTAGCTTACGGTCAACACTAGTGAGTACGTGCTTCATTACTTTGAAGTCCATATCCCCTTTTGCCCAGACACGCTCTGGTTTGGCTTCGTTGATTTCAGCAATCAGATGATCAGCAAATTCCACCATGGACACTGCAGCTGGGTCGTTCAATGCGGCAAGTGCGTTGGCCGGGATTGCTAGGTGGAATGCGATTGTACTGGCTGACATGGTGCGGAAGTTGGCTATTTGCTCGTCGACGTTCAAGTTCCAAGTTAGCTTCTTTAGAATTTCGTGCTTTTTGTTGAAGAAGATCAGCCCGACTTGAAACATCACAGCGTTGTCTTCAGTATCAAAGGTTTCAATATCAATCATGGCTTCGTTGGCAAGCCCTTTGAGTGTGGGTGCTGGCGCTACTTGCAAGATACTAGCTGCTTTCCATTCAAGCATGGTGATTGTTTGCGGGGCTTCATACAGGATATCCAAACCAATCGCGATCTCTCCACCTGGAGCAGTTAAAAACCACGACCAGCCTTCAACCTTCGGACCGCGTTTTTCTTTCACAGGCCATTGCTCTAAGTGGCCTACTAGCCACACCATTAATTCTAATTTATTAAACTTTTCCATGGGTTTCCCTTATTTTTGATGAGTTGGGTAGATGATAACTAACTACTGGAGATTGCTTGGCGTCCAGTTTGGCGGTAGTTATCATCTACCTGACATTAATGTATACCTATTTCACACTAGTGTCAAATGCTAGAGCGGTTTAAATTCACACATACTCGGTAGTGCGTCACACCATTTACAGAACATGTTCTTTTTAGCTGGCCAGTTCCCTGACTCGTTAGCTAATTGGATAAGCTCAGCCCTATCACCGAACTCCAGCCAGATATCTTCTTTGTCGTTGCTTGTGTACTCAGCATAGATAGGTGCCTGACTTGGGTGGTCCAGCCAGATGTAAGCTGACAGTACGCGTTTGACTTGAGGGTACTTAGTCATAACAGCTCCAGCGAACAATTTAAGCTGGTCGCTATACCGCTTAACTTTGCCGGTCTTCCAATCCAATATCAAAGCAAAGTCATCGATGATGATAATTAAATCGAGTATCACTCGGCACCAGGCGCTCTTATCAAACCAGCTGATCTCATTCATACGGACATCAAAAGTAACTTGAAGCTCAGGCATTACCTTCTTAGACTTTTTAATTTTATTACAAAAGTCAGTCAGGAATCTGAAGTCGAACTTGAACTCATCTTCATAAGGACCATTGACCTTGAACGTGTAATATATTCTGCCTTTGGCATTGCGTACCGAAAAAACGCTGCCGTGAAGTGGCGTAGTTGAACCGGCCTTAAAATGTTCTTCCATCATGAAATGTGCTGCCTTACCTTTTGCAAAGTGTGGGGCATCAAAATCCGGTGATGGGAATTCCTTGGTAACGTAGGTACCTTGAAATTTTCGTGGGCATTGTTCGAAACAATCCAATCGTGACCATGACCATGCTATTTGCTTTTTCATATGTTCTCCTGTTAAGTCTGGGAATTTCTGGTTGATGTGCTCTTGCACTTCAGGACCTTTCATATTGAATTGGTTCTTTAGATACAAGCTAATTTTTCTGTATTGTGTTCTTTTATTCATGTATGAGCTAATTGGTTCAAGGTCCTCACCCTCACCTTCGTACAGCTCTTCATTATCATCCATTGAGTAATCCGTCCACAAAGTCGATACGTTTGCCAATCCATGCCATTGCCGGTACTGCCATTGAGTTACCAATTGCTTTGTAACGCTGCCCTGACGGTGCTGGTTTGCCTTTCCATATGATATTGGTGTGATGGTCAGGCATGCCTTGTAACCGCTCACCCTCAACTTCTGTGAGGCGGCGTACTACGTTCCCCATATGGAGTCCAGGGCTTTGCTGCGTACCGCTAGCCGATGCTGTCAGAGTCGGTGCTTTTGGCCCGTATGCAATGCTCCGTGCCGTTGCACCTTGTCCACGTTTAAAGCATGCCGCCTCAACAACCAAGTCCGTAGCATCTTTATAGTCACGCGCTTTTACCGTTGAGGCTTTGCTGCCATCGCCATATTGGCCAAACGCTTCCATATCGAATGTTTTAACTAGTCCGCCACCACGCTGAGAGAATAGCTCTTGGTTGCTCATTGCGATGCCGCCGGTATTATGTGATTGGTTCAATGTAGGGTGCGGGTTGTTCTCATTGTCCCAGTGACTGCCATTTTGCACTACGAAATTATCGGAGTCCTCGCGATTACTGCTTCCAGCGCGTGCTCTAAGGCACTTGGCAACTTCTTGTTCCGTTTCTTTGCTCGGTTTAAAATACCCTGGCATGCTTTGGCGCTCAAACAGTACCGCTGCAGGTGGTCGCCAGTCATCTCCAAGATATCCAACAACGAAGACTCTACGACGGCGCTGGGGAACTCCACAGTATTGAGCGTCAAGCACCCGCCAGGCGATACTATACCCGATCTCTTTAAGGTCGTGGATAAAGGTATTAAAGTCCCGTCCACTGTTTGAGCTAAGAACGCCGGGGACGTTTTCCCACACGAACCAACGAGGTTGTTTTCTTTCAAGAATTCTAACGTACTCAAGGGTGAGTTGACCACGCTCTCCATCCAGTCCCGCTCTGAGTCCAGCAATGGAATAGTCTTGGCATGGTGTTCCGCCGACGAGCAAGTCGAATATTTCACGTTTATATATCTCCTGTTTGCAAAGTTTTGTCATATCACCCAAATTGGGTACATGTGGCCAGCGCTGCTTTAATACGGCACTTGGAAAGTCAGGACCGAGTTTGTAATTATGCTCAGGGTCGAACTGACTAAACCATACCGGTTCCCAGCCAAGCGGCTCCCATGCTAGGCTGGCCGCTTCAACGCCGGAGCATACTGATGCGTACCTCATTTAGAACTCCAACCATGTTGAACGAGTAAGCTCGCGCAGCTCTCTTCGAGTCGGACGCACTTGCCCTTGTCTCGTTGCCCACTGCGGCATGGCGTAAGGTGTTCTTGTGAAGTCACATAACATTTTGAACTTCAGTATCAATGCTGCTGGCATCTTAGTGCCTGATTGTATTGTTGCCATCAGTCTTGATCCTTAAATGAAATGGTTATTGTTTTATCAAGTACCGGCATGACCAAGCCATGCGATTCCACAATTTCTTTAATCTCTTGGTATTCAGCAAGAAAATGAAGCGCCCATTTACTTTGCATGCAGAACATAGTGATGCTCAGGCAGTCACTGGCTCGGTATTCTGCGTCCCACGCTGCTTGGCCGTCTTTAAAAGCCTCGTTGACTTGGGCCTGTGTTGGTTTAGCCATGCGAAGGTGCCTCCGGCGGTGATAAGAAGTGGTTGTGGTCTGAGTTCAGGTACATCTCAAGGTTTATGCACGTCCCAGCTGACAGAGCTATTTCAATATTGATGCCTCTCATAGGTACCCACCCTTGGCCGCCGAGTATATTTCCCGGAGTGTAGTAGTGTAACTCTTCTATCCGGGACCTTAGCCATCGCTTGTTGACATTGTCATAGTGAGTAGCGCCGTTCTCCATGGCTTCGATAACAGGTTCAACTTCGAGCTGAGTATCAGCATCTTTACGAGCGTTGTGCAGGTAATCCCATGGGCCATTGCGACTGCCCGCGACTTGGTACATTGGAAACTTATTATGGATTTTCTTGGTGATCTTTAAACCGTGCTTTCTAATTTCGATTCCGTTTTTCATTAGTTCAATTCCTTCAGCTTGGACCAGTTCTCACCGACCGATGCGTCCCACGTTAATGGCACAGTAGGTTGTACGCCCCACCATTTTAAATAATCTAAGTTATCTAACATGGTTCTACATTCAATCAACCGGCTGTCAGGCGTATCAAGTAGCACTTCATAGTGCAAGCCATCGTGCAGGTCGAACCAGAATTCAAACTCAGGGAATAATTTATCTATCTCCTGAATGGCCAAGTCTTTCATATCCGCGCCAGCGCCTTGGATTGGGAAGTTTATTGCAGTGGAATCAGTTGACCACTTATCGTCACCTTTCCAAAACATCAGCCCCATGCGGCGACCGGCCATAGTTTTGGCGTAGCCTTGGGTCTTAGCAATGTTGACCGCAGTTTTCCAGTAAGGCTTGACGCCTGGGAACGAGTTATGGAACGCGTCCTGCCAGCTCTTCGCTTTCATGAAATCTACATCCATGCCGTACTGTACCCGAGCTTGCTGGCGTAGTGTTGGTACACCAATTCTATAATTACAAGATAAGTTAGTAAACTTGCCTTGGTACCTAAAACCGTGGTTGCCAACGATTGCAGAGTTACCTTCCGCTTTACCTTTCATAAACGCTTCGTAGGTTAAACCTGAAACCCTAGCACCAGTGAATGAGTGGAAATCCTTGCCTTCAGCGAATACCGCACGCATTGCCAAGTCACCTGAAGCCTCAGCCATTAAGCGGGACTCTTGCCCTGCAGCATCGAACTCGACATGCTTATAACCTTCACGCGGAACAATTAACGCTCTAAATTCTTTCTGACGTGGCCATTGATGCAGCGCAACGCCGGTACAGAATTTTTTACTTGTTTTACTTGAGTAAGTGTAGCGGCCAGTGTAAGTGGAGAACATCGACGCTGATGGATGCACTATATCGTTGCCAAGATACTCTCTCGCTTTAAGCGGGGATCTTAGGTACTTGGACAGTTGGGTATTAAGCTGGCGCCAGCGCAGTATCTCAGTGACCAGTGGATTCTCATCTGCCAAATACGTTAGCGCTGCCTTGTCGGTGCCTGGTTTGCCCGTTGGTGTGCGTCGCTTCTCATTGATTGGCATCGCCCACGTAACGTATAATAAGTTGCCTAATTGCTTAGGGCTTGAAAATACTTTGCTCGGTATCCAGCCATTCACACCCATATGGTGGTGTGCTTCTTGGCCGTGCTCATGGCAGCCTAGTCGACATTCGATTTCTGACATCTCAACTGTAACTGCAGGTGCGATGACATCAATTTTGTCATAGTTAATAGTTACGCCACGTACCCAGCTACCGGCAACTGCTACCATACCGTTCATTGTAATGTATGATGAGTCGATGCGTTGTTGGTCCATCTTTTCATGTACTGCAACGACGACACGCGATGTCATGATCGCATCAAGCTTGGCACGGGTTTCCCAGTACTGGTCATTTTCACCAGCATGGACTTCTTCTTTTTTCATTTTAATAAATGGTGCACACCACTTCTCATCTTTATAGAAGCGCTTCACACCATCAGCGAGTGACCATGCTGGTCGGCGTTCACAAAGCTGTGAGTTATCCAACCACTTCCAGAAGATCATACCGTCACGCCATATTATGTCACGACACTCTTTTTCATAGCCATATGCGATTAACCAGGCGATGTCGAACGTGCCTTTCCACGTCCAAATAGTTTTACCGGCTAATGATTTCAACAACGCTCGGAACTGCTTAGGGTTCGTCACAAGGATGGCCTCTCCTGAAGCCTTTGCGACAGATATGCAGTCAATCTGTGCTTTGCCCTCAAGTACGCGCCAAGGCTGCAGGGCGTACTCTTGAGGGAACCCCTTGACGGGGGCTGTCTCGATATCAAGACTGAGTGGGTTTAGCATTTGTAGCCTCCAGTGCTTTACGTGCTGCGATTACTTCAGCTTCTTCCTCTGGGTCCCAATTGCCCCAATCGCCACAATTTACGCCGTCAACATACATCTTCAGTAGGTTTGCAAGGGCCTCAGCTGTACAGCTGCTTTCTTTGCGGTAGCCTGCTTTGACTAAGTCTTTGATCGCCGCCTTAATTATTGATTGAGTCTCAACAGGTTCGGAGAATGCTAGGCGTCGAGCATCGTAGTACATCGTTTCAATCAACTTATCTTCATCAGTGCGCTCGTCATATATGCGGTACTGGGTAGCTGGCAGAGTAACCACCTTAATATCACCGCTCTTCAAATGCTCAATGAAGTACGTATGATCTTTCGAGAAGTGCTTGGCTACTACATTATGCGTGTGCTTGCAGTGAAATACATTTGAGCTTTTGCTATCAGTGATTGCTGACGCGCTGTCTAGCTTGTCGCCTACAGTTACCGCAGTTAGTTGTTTTACAATAAGTGGCATTATTTTTCCCCTTCAATTACTTCAAATTGTGGTGGCAGAATATCCGTATTACCTTGCATAGACATCTGCAGTGAGCGGGTCAGTTCATGACGTACAGCATCATCGTCTTGAAGTTTCCAGTGTTCTTCATTGCGGATACAACGTACTCGGTACAGTTTGTACGTAAGGTTATCCATGCCAGCAAGCGGGCGTATCTGGTGTTTTCTAAACGTTGACGAGCCACGGCGGTTTAGAATTTTCTTAACCTCTGAGACTTCTGTATTCGTCAATTTTTTGTCACTTAAATGTTCAAGTGCATCCAAGATGCCAGCAAACGGTACAACGTCAGCGGCAAACATACCTTCTCTATGATCAATTAAATCATTGAGCTCCACATCAATGCGGCTACGGCTATCCTCAACCATCTCATCTTTTGATGTGGTGTTCGGTGGGCGTTCCATATAGTTGAACTTGGACAGGTCCCGTTTAGTTACCCAAGTTAAGAAGTGGCGCAGGTTTTCATCAAAATAAACACGCTTACCCTCAATTTTACGAGAAAATAACGCGCCTATTTCTTTAAAATGCGCGGCGCTTGCAAGCGTGTGCATCTTATGTACCCAGTAACGACGGTCACCAGCACCCATGAACGCAGCATCACTGTTGTTAGAGAATATAATCATGTTGCCATAAATATTGTGCTCTCTAATGGCGATGCCTTTTGTATTGACAGCAACTCGGTCTTCTGAGATGTACAATTTTAAACGGTCAATCGTGCTTTGATTTCTAGGCTTGCTCATTTCATCTAATAGGATGACGGACTTGCCGATAAGGAAATCATTAAAATCTCGCTCTACATCAGATAACTGAATACGTCCAGCATTGTCTGAGCCTACCAAACGTGACAGCATTTGGTACATCATGCCTTTGCCGGTACCCTCATCATCTGAAACGATAAGTGGTGCCCACGGTATTTTGATGCCCGGAAACAATACAGTAAAACAAAACCAGTTAAGGAAGTGTTCTCTTGAGACTACTTCTGGGAACATGTATTCAAAATGCTTCAGAAATTGTTCTGCGATTGCTGGGTCATAGTCAGAATCGGCTACTGGTTCAATGCTCGCTGGTTGGTATGTGTTATAAAACGTGAAGTTGTCTTCATGTATAAAGCCTTTTTTACTTGGCTCCCATACAATCCCACGACAAGTGACGCGTTCAGAATGTTCAAGCCATGTTTTCGCCAGCTCTTTCTTATTCATGATCTCGCCTTGCTTATCTTTTTTAAACTCCATTTCTTTATATTCACGGTACTGACCTTCGCCATGGGTATCGATAACACGCATACCATCAGAGATGTAAATGTATCGGTCAAGGTAGTCGTCAACGCAAAGCACCATTATTTCTGGTGGTGGTGTGGGTACTACGCCGGGCGCTGTCGGTACTACTGGCTCTACGGGTGCTTGAGGCTTAGGCTTTGGTTTCGGGGCCTCTGCATCTCGCTCAGCGGTAAACTTTCGGATGCCTGGGAAGACTTCCATATCAAGTTCATTCTCAGTAAGTGGTGGCTTACAGTTTGTGGCATTGAACTCTCGGATCTTCAATATGATGGTATCTAAGCTTTCACTCTTCCCCATGATATGACAACCATAAGCAAATAGGCCTTGTGTGCGACTCTCTCGTCCTTGTATTAGTTCGTTCGGTACTTCGTAGTCGCTGCCTAGATTAAGCCCGAACGCGTCCTTTTTTAGCGGGTCGCCTGCTGTTGCTGGTGAGCTCTCATCAGTGGTACGCAGTAGTATCGGCGCTTTAGCAGCAGCTTTATAGATACTCTCGACGGTATACATGTTGTCAAAGATTACTGCAGTAGTTGGAAACGGCTTGCCTTTGTTGTGCATGAAGCCCGGCAGACGTAGTACTCTGTCAAGGTTGAACACATTCATATCGGAGTTAAAGGTAATAGCTAGCTGGCGCTGCATCTTTTTGAAGTTATCAAGATCGCAATCCATTATCTTCCAATAGATGTGGAACTTGCCTTTACTTGATTCCGTGATTAGTGTCGGCTTTGGCATGAACTTCTTAATGGAGTCGATACTTTCTTTCGCGGTTGCTGGCTCATCTAAATCCACGAACAGCGCACGGATGCGAGTGATGTGGTCTTTGCCACGGCCTTCACCAGCGTTCACTTGTACAAAGATACCGGCACCGCGGGCGTTAAGATCTATTAAGGCAGCTTGATGCTGTTCAAAAGTCCCTATTAGTACGCGGCTTAATTTTTTATTTTTATTTTTGCTATCATCGAACGTCTGAAAAACAAAGGTATTACCTCCCAAACGTTGCAAAAATGCAATGGTTTGGTCGTTGTTAGGCATTCGCTCTCGCCTCCAACGCTTCAGATAGTAGGATACTCATCACACTTGAACGTGTAATCTTATTGGCAATTTTTGGCTGAGCTTCTTTCTGAGCTGATACCATGTCATCGATATCATTCGCAACCGATGTTCGAATCGTCACTGAGCAGTGAGTGGTTAAATCTTTTGAAAAGTCTATCTGATTGGCTGACATTTATGTATACCTTTAAGTCATTATTAAAGGTATACTGTAGCCCGTATTCTATAACGTGTCAATGTTATAGTTTTTTATTTATCTTCCTCTCGCCGAGATATATTTTTAAGTTGTTCCTTCAACTTTTTTATCTCTACGGTGTTGTCGATAGAAGCATCTGGTTTTCTGTAGGTGAGTACATAGAACGTCGTTGCTACGGTGAATGAGAGTAGTGAGATCAGAACACCAATACCACCAGCATACTGATTTAAAAACTCAAACACTTTGAAATAGCTGCTGGCCCCAGCGGTTACAGCTACTGCGGTGGCGGTGTCAGCTATCGTCTTTGCGATTTCTTGATTCATGTGCTCGTCTACCTCTATTATCTAACAAGTCTTTTACCGCTTGCCATTTATTCAGTGCGACCTTTATCACTATGAAGACGATAAAAAGTGTGGCGGTGATATGTGTCTTGTACATTGCTAATTGCGTCAGAAATTCCGTCATATGATGCTGCCAGTTGTAGTAGCCCTACTGAAATGATTAATACTCCATAGTAATCATAAAAGAAGTGGCTGAACGATGTTTGTTGTCCGGTTAAGTCTTGGACAATCATCATGTGGCTAAATACTGCAAGGCATAGTAGCAGAGCTTGTTTCCAGGCGGTTTTATCGAACACTAAAAATATTGTGAGTAGTACCGCTGTCAGTCCATCCCATATCATCGATATATTTACTCGGTAAACGTACTCCGCGATGGTAAGTGAGGTTGCTGCTTCCTTTGCAAATGCAATACTTAATATACCTGAAACACATAAGATACTGGAGTGTATACGAGTATTCGAGTTGCCGAATACGGTGATTATTCCGAAGTATGCGACAATCAGGTATATGAAGTAATGAGCCATTATTTTTCCTTGGCAGCCTTGGCAGCTTTTGGCGTTTTTGTTTTCTCAGTTTCTGCTATTGCTTCAGCTGAGTTGATTTTTGTGGTGGTTTTCGGGCGCTTCGGCTTGTCGCCTACAGTTCCAGTGGCCATGGGTTTAATTCCTTCAGTTATTAGTATTATATTGGCGGATCCAATGCAGTGATATTAGCACCGCATCGGTTTTCAGTCCAATTTATCAGCGCTTTGCCAACAAACCTGCCAGCAAGCCCAGTGCTTTCGGCTTCTCGTCAATCGTTTGGTGCCGGGATGTAGTCTCGGTACGCAGATCTCCGAAGTAAGCACGGACCACATAGGCAAATGTTGCACTGCCTACGCCATAGACAGCAGCCATCTCAACACTAAACGCTGCCTCTGCGCCCTTTTCTATGTAAACATAGGCAATGGCAGCAACAAAGATTATTGATATCGCTATCAACGCGTTCATGGCTTTATTGACTAATATGGCTCTGGTTTCTTGGCCGTCACCTTTACACATAGCTTCATATCGTGCTGTGCGTCCCCGCTCTTCTTCCACTGCCAGGTTGATTTCAGCTAAGTTAATCTTAGCGGCTTCTGCTGGTGGTAGCTTGGAAATTGCGGCTTCTGCATCTTTACCCGTGGCGTCCTTGCCTAGTTGCATGTCGTCGGGTAGTAAGGCGTTAAGAATTGGCATAGCGACGGCACCAAGAGGTGTCGAGCTGATTAAGTCTGATCCTAAGTCGAGTAAAAACTTTCCTATATTCATGTTACCACCTTGCGTAATCATCTGAATAGCTGTAGTTATCTGCCGCACCGCCAGCCGAGTTCCAATGCTGTTTTAGGTACTTACTCATATTTTTAACGTCTTTTGGCAAAGCGCCTTTCTTCATAAACAAGCGCTGGCGTGCCATGAATACATTGTACCGCGTATCATAGATCAGGCGTTCTGCTGGCGGATGTTCGAAGCGGTCGTACTGGTACTGGGTGATAATACCAAGCTTCAAGGCATTTTTTCTGATGCTGTCGCCAAACTTCCACGTACTGTCGTGAGTTCTTGGCTCCATTTGAATTAGACCGAGTGCCGGTCCTGTGCCTGCTTGTTTGATGTACTCGCCGCGCTTGGATTCGTGGGCGATAATCATAGTGATAGCTAGTACTGACTCGTCGGTATAGCCTTTAGGGATTGCTTTCAATGTTGGTCTAATGACCAGTTCTACTATTTGATCTTTGTTCATACGTCACCTACAAAAAAGGCCCTACCTGAATTGGTAGGGCCTCTTAATAGTAACGCTTTTCTTACATGTTTGCTGAGTTTTCAATATCCAGTGTGCAGGCCAGTGCTAGTACTTTGTAAGCTACCACTGCCATGGCTGCTGCCGGTAGTAGTATCCAAGGCTGATTTACTGAGATGAATAGTAAGACCAAAGTCATTACTGTGAGTAACGCGGCCAGTACGTAGAATACGTATGCTAGGTATTTCATATTTTAACGCCTTCTGGGTGGCAGTATTTTATGCGTTTGTTTTCGATGCAGTTACTTTCAATTGCTGGCGCTTTCACTGCAGGCTCTTCAATCACCGGAGCTTTATATACCGTAGGTGCAGTGGATTTTTCTGTCAGTGCTTGGTGTACAATAACTGCACTTGTGACGTTTAACACTGCGACGATTAAGTTTAATGCTAGTAGTTTTTTCACTTGTTATTCCTCCACTGCTGAGATGTGTGCGTCGAATGAATCCAAGCGCTCGATTTTAATCATGCCTTGGTTCTGGCGGCGGGCGTGGTAGCGGGCGCATGTTTTGGCATGCTCTGATACGTCGCCTTTGCGGATATCAAGGATCTTATCCGTTCTACCTTCGCCCGTGTCGATAACAACTGTCACCGTTTGGCCAAAGATGAATGCTTGTTTAATCTTAATCATAATTACCTCATTTTTTAAGTGATGCCGTATTTCAGCCCGTAACCTACTCAGTGAATAGGTTAGGAAATGATTTACTTGGCTTCAGGCTTTTGGAACTGCTCTAACTGGTCACAAACTTTCATGTCTATTTCTTCCCACTCTTCAACAGTCAGGTCAACTTCACGCATTTGATCCGCGGCCATTGCTGTGATTTTTGCACTTGTTACAAAGCCAAGTTGGTGTGCTCTCAACAGTAAAAGCATTTTGCGTACGTTCTTCTGACACTTGTCGCTATATAAAATATAGATGTCGGTGCCGTATATCTCCAGAGTATCCAGTGCCACAAGTGGTGTAAGCCCGCCGAATGCTGCTTGCGGGTCGACAGCTTCCGCTTGTTGGTAAAGGTCAACCATCGCCGCGATTGCGCCAGGGTTGCCATCACACATTGCCATTACGATGTCTTGGATTGTCATTTCTAGTTTAATTCTGCTCATTTTATCTCTCACTTTAGTTTGATGTTGTGCCGTATTTCAGCGGTTATTCTACTGTTGCCAATAGAATAACGAATGATTTAACGGTTTAGTAAACACTCCCGTCAGCCATAAAGTTAAATTGGTTTACAAAATCGTCGTCGCTCATTTCTACTAGGCGCGTCGCTTCAAGTTCCGGTGTGTCTTCAATGTTGGTTACTTGGTCCTCGGCGTATGCCGTATTTAATTTTTCTAAGCTCATTACATGTGCCTCAATAGTTTTAAAGTTTCTGCTTGGTTCGTACCTATGAGGTACCCGTAATAGATGCTAGCGAGTATGCCTTTGTGTATTGTACCTGCGAAGAATGGGAATTCAATTTCGTCTGATGATACTGCATCGTACTGGGCTCTGAATAGCTCGTCTTTCTTGGCTAACTTGTAAACATAATTTATTTTCTTGCTCATAATATTTCCTATTAAGTGGTGCCGTATGTCCAGCGGTTAGCGACCTAGCTAGGCTAAGTAACTAACGAATGGTTTACTCAGCTTCTATTACTTCGAATGACTCAGCGGTCAGTGTCTTGTCCATAAATATTTTGCTGTTGCCGGTTGTTTCGATCCAGTGCTCGCCGCGTGCTCTCGAGTAGGTTATGCAGTGGACCGCTAAATGATTGTTTTTCTCGACGACTTTAAATTTCATCTTACTTACCTTATGCCGTATGTCGGCAAGTTGATTTGCTAGCTAGCGTACTTTGCTTGAAAAATTGTCTTGCTGCAGCTCATTAGCGTTTTGACTTGTGAAGAGGTAGCAACGCGCGTTTTAGTTATTTCGTGCTGGTACCCGTCGCCCCACCGGATGCCGTCGCAGTCCCAGGATAACCAGATAAAGACCATTTTTGCTTCTAGGATCTTGATCCACTGGTTGTTGCGAAACATGAACCGGCCATTTATATCTTTTTTGTAGCTTGTTTTTAACATGGTGTAATTACCTTACTTATTTGTTGATGCCGTATGTCAGCCCTTAATCACCTGGTAACAAGTGATTAAGAAATGATTTAACGCGTGATTTTGATTATCTTAGTGAAGACTTTACAGTTTAAAAATGTATCGCTGTGCAGTTCCTCTAGTACCTCATGATCAATCTTTTTGTATGACATAGGCACAAGGAAGATCCCAATGCCATTAGGCTTTAAACAATTAACGGCTTGCTGTACGTGGGCTATTACCTTGCTAAATGGTGGGTTACTGATCACCCGATCATACTCTTCTGTAAATTCCTTATAATCTGTTAAGAAGTCGCCATGGTTTACATTAAGCCCTTCAAAGCGGTTGTTTAGATGGTCAACAAGGCCGCTATGCTTCTCAATGGTGTTAATGCGCCACACCTCAACGCCAGAATCAACAAGGGCTTGCACTAGCTGACCCGTTCCCGCTTGTGGCTCTAAAAGTGTGCTGCCTGCCGTGTGAAGTGTCGGCGCTTGGTACTCTAAATACTCAGCCATGCGGGCGGCGACGTCATCCGGCGTTGTGTGGCATTCAGTGCCAGCGTCAACAGTTAGCAGCTTAGGCGCGTTAATATTAATAACGGGCGCGACTATGTCAAAGTTTGGGCGCTTGCAAAGCATCGGCTTGTTTGGGCGTGTGAAGCAATTAAGATTCATTGTGTATTACTCCGCAATGAGTACAGTTTTTGCCATTGTCCAAGATTGCCCAATTACTATCTAAGAAGCACATATTAGTTGAGTAAAGGTAAAACTCGTCGTAGTTGCCGCGCTCAACTTCGCGCTTCAAGCTCGGGTTTACCTTGGCTGTCAGCTCTGCTACTGCCAACCATACAGCGCGTGCAAGCTCTTTATCTTTTGCAAGGTACGCGTCCCACTTCGGTTCGTCGGTTAGATCAAGTTGCTCTAAACTTACTTGATGGGCTTTTAATGTGTTGTATGCTGATTGAACTATATTCATTGTAATTACCTTACTTTAGTTTTAATTAATATCAGTTAGCCGACCCCGAGGGGTAAGCTAATAGCTATTAACTAAGCTGTCATTGATTCCGGTGTAGCGTGTACCTTACTATCAGTTATAAAGATTGTACGCCATTCAAAGCCGCCTTTTTTGTCACTAACATAGCCCACGCGCATTCTAAACAAGCCACAAGCAGAATTAATAGTCGTGGTGTAGTCCTTGCCAATTTTCTTGTGTTCTTCTTTAGTTAGGCTAACTTGAGTTAGCTTGTAATCAGTGTTGTATCGGTGCCATATCATTTGGCGGCGCGTTTTGAAGTTACAAATTGGCGGCTTGCTTGCAACTGTTATTTTCGCTGGTACTTCATAGCCTACGCTTTGCATTAGGTCGCGCCATTCTTGATCGTCTAACTCTAAAGCTAAGCCGCTGCCAATATGTAATGGCAAACAGACCGAGCTTTCAACAATCCAACTACCCGCTTCACCTTTGATTGCCTTTGGCTTGTCTGCGCCGTGTGTTCTCATGAATGTTTGAATGATACCTGCAGTAAAAGCGCCGTCGTACTTGGTTACTAAGTTTAAGTTGCCTTGCTCATATGCCAAGCGGTTTAAGGTGTGACCAATGCGGCGAGCTATTACGCGGCTATTGATAATGCTAGTCGTTAAATGCTTCATTGCTGCCAACATATCGTTGGTGTTGTCAGTTTCTACGCCTTCAAATGTCGCTCTAAAGAAGTAGTAACCCGATAAGTTAGTGATCATGCGGTCGCGCTTTTCTATGTCCTCGCAGCCATCAACACGCTCTACTATAGATAGGTAGTGAGCTGCCTCATTAAGTATTTTTTGCTTGTCGCGCATATCTTTAAGTAATGTTTTAATGCGGCTTGATGTAGTTCTAAAGCTGTTTTTCTGGTCAGCATGTCCAATAACACCTTGTGCACGCCATACCCAATAACCGACAGCGCTCGCCGTTTCTTCAGCCTTGGCAATGTTACGCTCTACAGCAATTTGCGTTTTCTCTGCTTTACGCTGTGAATGATGACCGCCAAGTATTGGTTGGTTGCTATCAATGCGTAAGGATAATTCATTGGCTGCCGCTGCATAACCTAGCGAGTCAGCAACTCGTTTTTTAGCTAAAATTAGTAAGCGGTCTGCTTTAGCTTCAGCGCGTTCAACCATTGTCATTTCTTCAGGTAAGATATCACCAGCAATTGCAAGACAAAAGTCTTCTCGAGCTACTGACCAATAACAAACAAATAGCTCTTGTTTCGGTGCCCACTTCCAGCCGTGCTGCTTCATTAGTTCCCAGTCTGACTGGTCAATACGAACGTCGGTATAAAGGCGAAGCTTATTGTCTTCCGGTGAGTAAGTGGCGTTAAAGTCTTCTTTAGAGTATTGAGCGATGTTAAATGACATGTTTTAATATTACCTATTAATTGTTAACTGATTATTTCAGCGGTTAGCGACCTGTTGCCAAGTAACTAACGAATGATTATATAGTCGGTGGTTGGTTTATAAAGTCAAAGAACGAGGCATCTATATTGCCCATCAATTCAAGTACTAGCTCGGTTTTGTCAGGAAAACAAAGATCAACAGTAGATAAGAAGTGTTGAAAATGTTCTTCTGTCGGGTCAGCGTTCATTGTTTTTTGCGACTCTTTAACGGCTAGCTGTTCGAGTAAGTTGGTATAGTCTGCAAAGTTAGCCTCGTACGTATCAAACGCTTCAGGTACGTCTAGCTCTAAACGCTTAGCTTCATTTATAAAGGATAGATAGATTGTTTTGAATTCGCCCGTGTTGGTGTAGTCGTAGCCGATTGCCTCGCATTGTTGTTGCTCAGTGTCGGCAATACTTAGCAGCGTTTCGATGCGTAGCGTGTCAAGGTGCAGCTCTAAGTATGTGATTAACTCGGGAAGCTCTTCACAGCTAAACGCCTCATCAGCTCCAGCCATGACACAAAAACGGTCGTTACTCTCTTCGCGCTTGTCGATGTCATGGTGATCAATCCAAAGCTTGAGCTTGGTTGAGTCGTGATAAGTAACGCCCATAAGTAAGAAGCTAGCCATTTGATCATTACGATAGCTGATATCTTCGAACTGACTAAGGAAGCTGCGCGGGATGTCGTTTAGACTGGTCGGAAAAGATTGGTACCACATAATATTAACCTTTCTTAATTGTATAAAGTGAGCCCGTTAGCGGGAATTTAACACCGGATAGCTGACCTAAATCAGTTGTAATTGGTGTGGTTTGGCTTGGAAACTTAATCAACATACGTCTTAAAAACTGCACCGCTTGAGGGTAGCTGTCATAGTCGATGTACTTGGTTTCGTCTAAGGGTGAGGTGATAACAATTTGGTAGCTCATGATTCATCCTTATTCATTGCTTTAAATTCTTTACGCTCTTTATGACCTTGTACCATGCACATTATAAATACGAGGATCGCGCCGATGATTACTACCACTGCGTAGTTGCTTAAAAGGTTCATACTCTCACCGCCTTAATAAACACTGCTACTAACACTAAACCGACGAGTAAAAACGCGCCTTGTGCTATGTCTGCTACATTTGATAAATCCATTGTAATTGCCTTACTTGGTTACGATGCAACCCTGTGTTTGCTGGGTTGCTGCTCTGAATGTGTATAGAAGTATACGTTATGGATTATGTTATAACAACAACTCATTACAACTATTTAAAAGAAATTTGTATTCATCACCTAAGATGATGGCATAACCCCGCACCGCCTCAAGCTTTTCCACTTGTTTCACGTCTTTTGTGTACTCTTCAAGGTGTGCTATCCATGTCGCTTGGTCTTGAAGTTCCATCGCTTTAAACGTTGGTGTCGTCAATAATCGGTTGATACTGTAAACCGAGCCGTCTGTGGGATCTTCTATTCCCTCTATATAAGCACTAAGAAACGGCGCTGGCAACTTCAGCGCGTGTGTCCAATAGCCCTTGACCATTTGCAGCATGTTAAAGCAATCATCAGCGCCTTGAATATATCTAACTACTTTCGGCACCAGCTTCTTATATAAGCGTAAATCCGGACATGTCTCTTTTAACTCATCCCATGCCGTCACATCACCCGCTAGTAACATCTCATGCAACTCAGTATATCTACCAGAGGAAGCAGCTTCCATACTGCCGCCGCCCGTCGCTATTACCCTAGCGATTAGGCGTGAAAATATATTGGATTGATGGTAGTAATTCGCTTCAAAGCACATTTTAAACTTAGCGTTGCTAAACCGTAATTTATAATAGAGCGCGTCTGTTGGACGTGACACCATTCTACGGTCTTCAGGCGATATAAAGCCTCTTCTTAGCTTCTCGGGGTAGTTTGCTGTGGTGTTTATAAGCATTGTGGATCCTTTGTTGTGTATGGTAGGGGTTTTTAAGTATTTTAAGGCGATTCTTTGTATTTGTCAATCACGTATATAGCGGGTTTTGACAGCTTTAAGCGTAGCTACAGTGTGGTGAGGCTGCTTTGTTATATACAAGTGAGTGTGGTGAGTCGTGGTTTCTAGGGTTTAGGGAGCAGTGCGAATCACCTGGAGGCCTTGCAGGAGCTGAGTTGCTCGGTTTCGAGGCTAATTTGTGTGAGAAGGTGAAGCAGTTAGTGAAACATCTCTGGAGGCCTTTAAGGTACTGGGTTACGTGGGTTCTTAGTTTCACTGTTTCTTTAATTATTATATATATATAAATAAATAAGTAGTATATAGGGAATGGAATTAAAGGAGAGAAGGAGAAAGAAGGTGTAAAAAGTATACATCAGATAATAGTAAGAGTATAAGAAAATAGGTGTAACAGTGAATCACGAAACAGAATGCTCTGGAGCCCGCGTATTTAAAGGGCTGCCAAAATGCTCCCTGTTAAAGCAGAGGTGAGCAGTGAAAAAACAGTGAATCAGTCAACTATATACAGCAGGCTGATTATCTGTGAAATAGTCGGTTTGTGGCTGGAGGCGGGCGGAAGTCGCTCCGCATGCTACCAACTACGTCACAGTGTGTGCTACTGGGAGAAACTGAGCCCAAAGGTCAGCGGGGCTGTGTGGCTGGGGTTACGCCCTACTATGTATAGAGGTCAAAGTTGGTAAGGTAAACGCCTTACTTAACCTACTATGACCAATACTCCACAGTATCGGACATAGTGAACGTAAGTAAATCAACGACTTAGCGCTAGTCACTGGTAATACGCCCTAAGTTATGCAGATCCGCGGGCTTTTCTGCATAGCTACCCAGCAACGCGGATGCAATGATCACCGCACGGCGTAAGAAAAAACGCAGCGGGGGACCCAAGCGATCTCTCGTTTTCAAAAGTCACTTTGTCAGATCGACTTTCTATCCTGGGGGCTTGGGTCGATCTTTATTATATAGGGTTGGCGTCTGTGTCATAGCCAAAAAATTTGAAAAACGTAACCGGACAGGCAGTGTGTATAGAACCCCAGAAACCTAGCCACTAAGAACCAAAGGAACTAACAATCAAAGCACCTCAGCTTGACCGCCTCCCCCAAACCAAGTAACCTAAAGCACTACTAACGCGTAAATCGGTATACGGCTCAATCCTAATTAGCCAGCCACTCCGACTGCAGGCCGCGTAGAAAAATAGTCTGCAGAAAAAAGTTTGACACCTCCCAGTAACTCAACTAATCTAAAAGTCCACACAATGTTACTTCGCCAGAGGATTTCCAAATGCGTACTTTTAGAAAATCCCTCGTAGTGTTATTCAGCAGTGTGTTACTCTCAGCCGTGGCTCTAGCCAGCCCGGTAGATATGTCTCATTTTGATGTGATGGTCCCAGTGACTATCACGGAGATGATGCCAGACTCGACAGAGATGACTCACGCTGATTTTGTTGCTACGATGAATTTTGTTGTTGACCTCGCGGTCGACGCCCCCGTTCCGATCCGACCGATGACTTCAGCCCTAGTAGCTGTCACGTTGAAAGTCGACAATGTTGCTACCATGCTGAATTCAAATTTTGAACGACATTTAAGTTAGTCTCCCACTACTTTTTTGATGTTGTAAGTTTACAAAAATCCCTGCCTAGTGCGGGGATTTTTGTTTTCTGGGCCCAGATAAGTTACACTGGATTCAATAACCGCCGCCACGTAGAAACGCAATATGACCGAACCGCACTTCCTCACCAAGAAGATTGACTGGATACTCAACCCCAAGCAGGCAGAGCTGGAGGGAGATGAATTGCCCACGGGTGATGACTTTAAAATTGTGTGGAGAAAGTTGACTCACGTTCAGCGTAAGTTTGTAGCCGCATCGCTGCAAGTGGAGACATTGGCAGAATGGGTGGGCCAGCTTGAAGGGCTGACCTACGGCAAGATTTATAAATTTCTTGATACCGGCAGACTGGTAATGCGTGCTGTGATTATTGGCCGTATGATGTCAATGCCGTCCGATGTGGCCAAGGCGACGTACCTTGAAGTCCTGATGAAGAACGAGAAGTCTCGCAACTACCATCGAAATGATATTGCGATGATTGTCACGTCCGACAAAGAACATCTGCAAGAACTCGCCGGTAAGATTATGACAACCGGTGATGGCAAGCGCCAAATTTTGAAAGAGTTGATTGCCTATGGCATGCAGACCAAGAAGCTTGATGATGCGAAGATAAGTGAGGCCACGGGTGAGGTGCTGCAACCTGCAGTTTATACGCTCGCTGACCCACGTATAGCGCTGATATCACTGCAAGAAATGAATAAGATGGACCATGAATACGCCGAAGCGGCATCATCTACGTCCAGTATTGAGTCACAAGCTGACCGTATCAAACGCCTCAAGGCACAACCGATTGGCAGCAAGGATTTACTCAACCGAGTCAATAGCGCCTCTCAAATGCGCGCTGAGGAGCTCGGCGGTGTCAGTAAGAAGATTAATGCAAACGCGTACAAACCCCTCAACTTAACGGTGGATAAAGTCTAATGGATGCAAATACAATAATCATTATCGCAGTATCAGTCGTAGCAATCGGCGCAGTTGCCGAAGGCATTTTTAAACATTTCTAAAACAAATAGGTGACACTATGAATTCTAAAGATATCGAACAAGCGAATAAATACCGCATCAGACTTGAAGCATACCGCAAGTTGCTGCTACCAGACCTGACAGTAGTGCTTGAAGCTAGGATGGATCTACACGCTGGCAGTGCGGTATACGGCGAGCGGAAAGCGCTGGTGGTAGCGCTGAAGCAGGCGGAGAAAGTGGCCGACCTGATGATGCGTGAAGCAATCTCTGTGGCAATCAAAGAACTTGAAGGTGAACTCGCCAAGCTGGGAGTTTCATTCGATGAGTGAACAAGATCTGCAGAATGAAATCGACACGTTTGCCGTGCGGTGCATGAACGACTTTGAATACTTTTCCAATACCTGCCTGAAAATAAAACCGAAAGTGGGTGGCCTCCAGCCATTCATCTTCAACAAAGCGCAGGCGTATCTTGACAAGGTCGTCAACGATATGATTGCGAAGTATGGCAAGGTCCGTGTAATCATTGTTAAAGGGCGCCAGCAAGGGCTCAGTACGTGGGTCGAAGCACGCGGGTACTGGAAAGTTTGTCATGAACCGGGTACCAAGGCGTTTATCCTGACCCATGAGGGCGAGGCGACTAAGAATTTATTCAACATGGCCAAGAGGTACCATGACAATGCGCCCGTTGATATCCGCCCTATTATGCAAAAGTCGAATCAGACTGAACTCGTTTTTAATGAAATGGAATGTGAGTACGCCATCGGAACCGCGAAAACGGGAGACAGTGGTCGTTCACAAACAATACAGTTTTTTCACGGATCTGAAGTTGCGTACTGGCGAGCAGCCAAGGAAATTGCTTCCGGTTGTATGGAAGGTATCCCAGAAGAGCCCGGCACCGAAAGTTATTTAGAAAGTACGGCAGCAGGGTTTGGTGGCTTCTTTCACTCGATGTGGCAAAACGGCATCTTCCCAGGCGAAGTACCGCACAATAAGTGGAATGGTTACGTCAAAGTATTTGTGCCGTGGATATGGCAACCGGAGTACCGACGTGAAATTCTTGAAGGTGAATCGTTTGAGCGTACCGAAGAAGAAGAGAAAATTGTACGGCTTCATGGCCTAGACAACGAGCAGTTGGCATGGCGCCGGATGAAGATTGCGAAAATGGAAAACGACACAGCTCGCTTCCAACGCGATTACCCATTGACACCAGAAGAAGCATTCAACTCTGCACAAGACAACGTACTTATTTCCGCAGACTTGGTAATCAAAGCCCGTGCGAAAGGCATTATCGGGTACTACCAACCGGTAGGCTCTATGATACTCGGCGTTGATGTGGCACGTTTTGGTGACGATAGTACGTCATTTGCTTTGAGACAAGGCCGTAAGGTGTTCTTCACAAGCCGGTTCAACAAGTTGGACTCGATGGAAGTCACATCACAAGTTATCAAATGCTTACGCAAGTACAAGATTGACTTCGTAGCGATTGATGGTACCGGCGGTTATGGTGCTGGCGTTATCGATAGACTACGTGAAATGGGCTACGGCTCGAAAGTGATTGAGGTCGGCTTCGCAGATAGAGCACTTGAAGATGAGAAGTACAAAAATAAACGTGCTGAGATATGGGTCGCGGTCCGTGACTGGCTGATGAATGGCGCCGAGTTGCCAGACCAAGATGCAATCCAGCATGACTTGTGCTCACTCACCTACAAGTTTGACAGTGCTGGCGAGAAGCTGCAGCTGGAAAGTAAAGCGGAGATGAAGAAGCGTGGGATCAAGTCACCAGATACAGGTGATGCGATTGCGCTGACATTTGCTCGGCCATCGTTAAGCGCTGCCGGTATCAATGGAAAAGGCGAGAGTTTTGACCCCAGTGAGTTTTTTAGCTAAGATGGGTGTATAACTTTTGGCAGGAACACTCGCATGTCTTTAACTCGCCCAGCGACATTCAAAACGCTCAATGTGAAAGCATTGGTACAACAACTCGACGGAGTGGAGCCAGCATACCCAGTGTATTACTTTGGCAAAACCGTTAAATTTGAACGCCCTGAAGTACCTGGACAAGAGTACAGATGGGCTCGGGATAATCCAATTGACTAGAATCATTACAGACCCAGCGCAAGCTAGCAGCTACCTTCGCACCAGAGACAAAGCGGCGGAAGCAAGAGAATTAATGCTCAAGAAAAGTTCGCACAACAAACGTGCACTTGAGCGTGAAATCGCAATGGACCCAGTCGACAGGGAGTTCCGAGCGAAAGATGAAGCGTTTGGACAAGCGATTGGCTCTGAACTGGTGAAGCACTACAAGGGCCATGGCTGGGAAGTTGAAGTTGACATTCGAAATGGCATCGCCCGCATTTTTAATAAGTACACTAGCAATACGCACGGCTACTTGTTACACCTGAAACTACTCAACCCGAGTAATTTTAGTGCTGAAATCATGCGAGTCGGTGGGGATCTTTTAGAACGCTTTGGCGTAAGCCGCGGTAAATTCGACGAAGATGAAATCATGGGTTTGAAACGTGACCACAAAGGTTGTGTTAAGGTAGATTTATCGTGACAGCACAAATGCCAACGGATACTCCATATCCACTGGAGAGCACTGACGGAGCGTCGTCAATTGAAAAGATTGACTACGCGACAAAAGGGGACAGTTTTTGGACAGGTCTGGCACAGAGTAACTTCGAGACAGCCAGAAACTATCAAGATGCTTCGCTTACCGTACAGTGGGAACGCAATGCAGACCACTTCAACAACCGTCACTTTCGCCGTAGCGCATACAACAGCCGCTTGTACAAGGGCCGTAGTCGCCTATTCAGACCACTGACCCGCGCATCAGAGCGAGCCAGTTCAGCACAAGCTGCAGCTGCACTATTTTCGAATATCGAAATTGTCGATATCCAGCCTGAAAATCAGAATGATCCTGAGCAAGTACTTGCAGCCAAGATCATCAAGGGTGCACTCGAGTACCGCCTGAAGAAATCGATTAAGTGGTATCTAACGTGTATGGGCGCATGGCAGGACACCCGCGTCTATGGCCCTTGCTACACGTATACTGACTGGGAGTACGAAGAGGCAGAAATCGAAGTCGACGAAATCCAGAAGAATATAGTGGGTACGGACGACACGAAAGGTCGCACCAAGAAGGTTAAGAAAACCGTCATCGTTAAGGACAGGCCTGTCATCGATATGATACCTGTTGAAAACCTTTTGTTAGACCCTGCCTGTGATTGGCGTGACCCGATTGGCTCAAGCCCTTACGTAGTTCGTTTAGTGCCAATGTATGTCACAGACATCGAAGCGCGTATGGAAGCCACGGACGACAAAACCGGTAAACCGCAGTGGAAGAAACTTAGCCGAGGTGTGATCCTTAGCTCACAACGTGATGTATACAACACAGTTCGCCAAGCGCGTGAAGGTGATAACCGCCCAGATAAAACTGACTCACAAGAGCAAACCGAGTTCAAAGTCATGTGGGCACATGAGAATTTTGTTCGCATTGGTGGTGAAGAGTTTGTCTACTGGACACTTGGAACGGAGCACATGCTTACCGATGTCACGCCATTACGAGAAGCTTACGTCGTCAACGAACGCCCGTTCACGTATGGGTTCAGCGTTATTGAAGCACATCGTTTCTCTCCAAGTTCGCCAACAGATCTTATTTCTAACATTCAAATTGCAATCAATGACACGGCCAATTTACGCCTTGACAATGTCAGGCTAGCACTGAACAAACGGTACATACTTCGCCGTGGTGCAACTGTCGATTTAGAAGCGTTGATGCGTAGTGTACCAGGCGGCGGTGTAATGACCGATGACCCCGAACGCGACATCAAAGTAGTTGAGACTCGAGATGTAACGGGCTCGTCCTACAAAGAGCAAGAGCGCCTGGAGAGTGAGAGTGGTGATATTACAGGTTCTCTCTTAGGCCAAGCTGTTCAAAACAATCGTCAGATAACGGATTCAGTCGGAGGCATGGAGATGCTTGCTGAGGGCGCCAATGCGATCAGCGAGTTCGATATACGTACTTTCGCTGAAACGTGGGTAAAACCGCAGCTAGAGTTGCTTATTCGCTACATACAGGCGTATGAGAGTGATGAAGTGATCCTTAACACTGCATATGACGATGCGGTCAAGAAGGGTGGCTGGACTCAGCGCATCGATAATCTTGACCGAGATTCAATAATGAACCGCGTCATGAACGAGAAAATGACGGTCAATGTCAATGTCGGCTTAGGCGCTACCAGCCCACAACGCAAAGTGGCAACACTGAGCAAGACAATCGAAGCGGTTGGCAACCTGCCAGAAATGGCTGGTGAACTGGACAGTAAAGAAATTGCCAAGGAGATGTTTGCCGCTGCAGGTTTCCAAGATGGAGCGCGTTTCCTCAAGAAGAAAGAAGACGGCGAAGAGCCTGAAATCACGCAGCAAGACCTTGAAGCTGCAATGCAGCAAGGCGCAGAGCAAGCTGTCGACCAGACTAAAATGGCCGATATTGAGATGCGTCGTGAAGTAGAATTTGCTAAGCTAGAGCTGCAGCGTGAAATGGGCTATGCTGGAATCGCAGCAAAAGAAAATATCACGATGGCCCAACTGCAGAACAAGTTAGATATTGACTTGGCAAAAGATAAGTCTCGTCGTGACGTAGCGGCAGCACAGGAAGCGACTAAACGTGAAGTTCTTATAAATCAGCGTGAAGAGCTTAACTTCAAGAAAACAACCGGCTTGCCGGGCATATAGGTGACACTATGAATACTGAACAAGGCGGAAGTGACGTACTGACCAAAGAAGATTTTGAAGCACTGGAGAAAGGACAAGAAGAAATTCTTGACGGACTCTACAAAAAAGTCAGGGACTCTGACCAAGCAAAGGAATGGTTGAACACAACACTTGGCCAAGCCTTTAGAAAATTTTTGGCCGCGGATAAGATGCGAGCCATGAAGGTCTGCTCAACAGAGGTAGACCCTGATAAGCGTCGAGAAGCGCAGCTTGACTATGGAGTGGTCTGCAAGCTTGAAGTAATCTTCGGGTCGATTATCTCAGATGGCGTAGAAGCCTTAAATGAATTAAATCAACACAACACAGGTGACACTGATGGGAACTAAAACTGATACGCCGGAAGATACCAACGGCAAACAAGATGTGGAAGCTAACGAGCTGGAGCAATTGGCGATAGACGAGCCAGTAGTCAAAGCTGTAAACCCGCGTGAAGCGATGATGCAATCGGTAGTGAATGACTCGGTTGAAACGCGTAACCAAGCCTATATCGATGAAGGTATGGAGCCACCTAGTGCAGGTGCTGTGGTTGTAGAAGAACTGGAGATTGATGAGCCAGCACCTGAAACAATAACGCAAGCACCTGAGCTAGAACTCGAAATAGTTGACAAACAAAGCAATTCAGCCGATACTGCAATTGTACAGCGCGACGGTCAAAGCTTTATCAAGGTAAGAATTGATGGAGTAGATCAGGAAGTTCCAGTCGGTGACATGGTTACGCATTATCAGAAAAACGAAAATGCGAACACCAAGCTCGGACAAGCGAACCAAATGCTCAACCAAGCTCGCGCACTTCAACAGAGTCAGGCTTCTACCCAACCAGATGACAGCCAAAGCCCCGTTGTAGACGAGAATGCAGTGAATGCTGTATTCAACAAACTGTATGATGGCGACGTGGACGAAGCAGCGAAAGAATTTTCAACGCTAATGTCTCAGCAATCTGCACCACAAGTGGACATATCCACACAAGTGGCACAGGAAGTTGCGAGATTGTCGGACCACAATAATTTAACATCCTCATTCGCAAAGTTTCAAAAGAATGAAGATTTTAAACACATCGTGAACGACCCTACTCTGATGAGTAAGGTAGATGGATTTACAGTTGAGCTACAGCAGGACTCGGCATTTATGGCCACCAATCCTAGTTACGAAGACATCTTCAATGAAGCTGGCAAGCGTACGGGAGAATGGTTGCAAGGCATCGCCCCTCCTACAGCTACAGAACAAATCATCGAATCACGACGAGAGCGCAAGCTTTCAAAGCCACAGTCGGTCAACTCTCGAACAGCACGACGCGGCCCTGCGCCAGAGAAGAAAGTCGCTACTCGAGAAGACAATATCGCGAAGATGGCGAAAGCACGCGGTCAAACTATTTATAACTAAGTTGGAGCATTAATATGTCAGGTCAAGTATGGAATACGGACACACTCGGTGGGTTCATGTACTCAGATGAATTGTCTGATTACCTTCGCACAGAGTTACAACCGCTAAGTCGGTTCCGTCAGTTCTGTGATATAAAAGAAGGTAAAGGTTACGGTAAAGGCGATCTATTCAATTGGAACGTATACAGTGACGTAGAAACTGAAGGCGACAAATTGCAAGAAACAAATGCAATGCCTGAAACAAACTTCACAATCACTCAAGGTACATTGACAGTTACAGAATTTGGTAACTCAGTACCGTTCACCAAAAAGCTAGATGACTTATCTCGTCACCCGGTTAAAGAAGTGATTAACAAAGTATTAAAGAACGATGCGCGTAAAACGCTGGATCGTGCTGCTCATGAGCAATTTGATGCTACTGTGGTAACGATGACACCTACGGGTGGCAATAGTACTTCGTCAGTAACAGTTGAAACTGGCGGCCCTACAATTACCAACAACATCGGCATGGGCATCGACCACGTCAAAGCAATTGCAGACATCATGAAAGAGCGTGACATTACACCTTATTTCCAAGATGACTACTTTGCTATTGCACGTCCAACCACTTTACGCCCGTTTAAAAACGAGCTAGAAGCTATCCACCAGTATACAGAATCAGGTATGCAGTTGATTTTCAACGGCGAAACTGGTCGCTATGAAGGTATTCGTTTTGTAGAACAAACAAATATCCCGACTGAAAACTGGACAAATAGTTTATCAGATGCTGCTTACTTCTTCGGTGCAGATACAGTTGCAGAAGCGATTGTTGAGCCTGAGCAAATTCGTGGTAAAATTCCAACAGATTACGGTCGTAGCCGTGGTATCGCTTGGTATTACTTGGGTGGCTTTGGTATTGTTCACAATACTGCAGCTGGCACACAAAACCGTATCCTTAAATGGGCTACTGATTCTGTAATTTAGGAGCTAAGTCATGGACTACAGCACAGATAAAAAAATGTACAAAGAAAACAGCATGGGCCACAACCCTAACGATGGCGAAAATCAAGTACACTTTTCGGGTAATACTGAAGGTGGACGTTCTGAGAAGATCATGGACAGCGCTGGCGTTGAAGATGGCCTAGCATCAATCGCACCGTGCTCACCTAAAAACTATGAGTCGGTTACTGCCAACCAACGACCTGAAGGTAATACCGCTAAAACCGGCGAATTTACCATAGGAGTAAGCTAGTATGATTACTTATGATCAACCACTCCGCATAGCGTACCAATTGGACGCAGCTGACGTTTCATCAACCGCTGACCTGCTAAAAATCGCTGGCCCCAAAGGCCGTGAAGGTCGGGTGCAATCAATTTCGTCAGTAGTTACTACTGGTATAACAGTTGCTGCAACTGACATTGATGTAGGCGATGGTACTACCGGCGATAAATATGCAACTCTAGCGCTTCCTATAAGCTCTGCGGATGCAATTGCCAATGACCCGACTATCTTAACTGGGGATGCAGTACCAATCCCAGCAGATAGTTTGGTCGTCATCTCTACTGATGGTGCAGCCACAGCGGGTGCAGCCAACGTCGTAGTAGTTATCGACTGGTTCTAAAGTTTGTCACCTAGATGAAGGGGGAAGGGTAATCCCAACCCCCTGATTCTTCTTGGAGGAATACCATGCCACACCCAATCAATACGTTTGTCCCTGATTTTGAGTTCGCCCAAGATAGATCAAAACGTAACACAGGTGGTCTAAGTAATACTGGCACATTAATCGAACAGGGCGACAACCCTGTAAACGTCGTTGACATCGAGCGCCATGATAAAATGGACATTGAGATGCGTTCAGAGTATCCTGAGATTTACGAAGGTGACTCCGATTACATGCAGCCGAAACGCTGTGGCGGTGATATCGACGAAGGTGTATCTATGTGCCGTCCAATGTACAGCGATATGATACGAAAAAATTCAGATTACTAAGGTGACAACAATGAAATTTGATCCAACGAAAAAATACGGCACCGTCTACGGCGCGTGCAGTGAGTACCCAGGTGCCAAGTACTCACAGAACGGCTTCCTTTATAACTCCGCCCACAAATGTATAAACCCAAAAGAAGCGGAAGAGAAAAAAGTAAAGGATGTAATCACGACCGCTACTGATAAACTACTTGACAAAAAGAAGCTAGAGCTAAAAGAGCTTACTGCGGAAGTTGGAAAAGCTCAGGAAGCATTGTCATCAGATGGCTCATCAGCCAACAAAGGCAAGCTTACCAAGCTTACTAACAAGTACAACGAGTTAGTTGCAGAGATCGACAAACTGGAAGGTTAATATGTATAAGACGTACCTAGAACTTAGCCAGAGACTTATTGAAGAGGCGGGTATCTCAGGTACTATAACCTCAGTAGTAGGCGCGACTGGCGAATTCAAAAGAGTAATAGAGTGGATCAAACGGTCCACGACTGAACTTGAAGGTAAATGGTTCGATTGGAACTTCCTTCATGAGTTCGCCACTGTCAACCTTATCGTAGGTGTAAGCGACTATCCAGCACCTGCCAATCAAAACGTATGGGACACAGCTACCGCAGTAATACCGGCGGATACAATGCCGTTAGACTTCGTCCAGTGGGTACGTCAAAAACGCGACCCGACCCAGCCCATAGCAGGCAGCCCTTACAAATTCACAGTACTCCCAGACCAATCATTGAGATTCTACGATACGCCCCTCAAAGCCGAAGTAGTGACAATTGAATACTGGAAAGTACCGACCATACTCGCAGGCCACACAGATGAACCGGCAATCCCTGAACAGTTCAGAGATTTAATCGTTTGGAAAGCACTGCAATACTACGCCAACTACGAATCAGCTGACGAGGTCAAGGTGCAAGCCATGGAAAACTATGACGCTCGAATAGACCAGCTCGAGTCGAGAGAACTACCTGGATACCAAGGCGCAGCTACTAAGTACACAGGCACTCAAATTGATGTCGTTGCTCAAACTAACGGTCCATCGGAACCCTATGGATACTAAAATATGCGGTCTAAAAAAACTGAAACAATTATATTTGGCGGTGGGCTAGACTTAGTCACACCCGCGCTAAAGGTAGAGCCGGGCAAATTACTCCAAATAAAAAATTACGAGTGCGACCTCAACGGCGGATACAAAGTCGCTGCAGGTTTCGAGCGTTTTGATGGCAGCGCATCCCCCACGGGAAGTAGTTTCTTTGCCATCGCTACTAGCGCATTCTCTGGAACATATCAACTACTAGAAACAGTTACCGGCACACCTTCAGGTGCTACTGGCATCCTAACCACCATAGGCGACGAAGCTCTTTATCTAGTAACTATAACAGGAACTTTTGCGCTAGGTGATACGCTTACAGGCGGCACGTCCACAGCCACATCTACAGCAGAATCAACCACGTTTGAGAACGTCACCGCTTCGGAATCAGAAGTTTTAAATGATGTTCGGTTCGATAAAGAAATATACTTCAGAGATCTAATTCCGCAAGTACCGGGAATAAATGCTATCCGCGGAGTATTTAGACATGAAGACATCACACTGGTAGTACGCGATTTCGATGGGGTTGAAGCTCGAATGTATAAATCCACACCGACTGGGTGGTCACAAGTCACAGCATCGCACATCATATTTTTTGATACTGCAGTACTCTCGTCTGCATTCCCGTTGCCTGGCACACTACTAAATGACAACAATGGAAATACGGCCACACTTCACAGAGTATCATTTGAAATAGGGACTCACGTTGCAGGTGCTGGCAAGGGGTTCATAGTAGTCACCGGATACACTGCAGGCTTTCTTGTTGGCGATCCTATACGAGATGTCGCAGCAGTCGCAGCAACGACCACTGAAGACGCGGCCGCGGTCACACTAAAGCCCGGCGGCAAGAATGAATGGCGCTCACACAACTTCACAGGGGCCTTAGAGTTTTATCGGCTGTACACCACTGACGGTGTCAACCCAGCAATGGAGTACGATCCTACTGCGGATGTGCTAACACCTATCTATTCAGACCAGCTAAATAGAGCTGCTGACATTCCCACGTTTGTTGAGATATACAAGAACCAATTATTTATTGGATTCGCTAGAGGACTAATGCGCAACTCAGAGCCCGGTGATCCATTCTTGTGGGACGCAGCTTTGGGCACAGTGGAATTTGCGGTTGGTGCTGAGGTCACAGGATTCGATGCAGCACCTAACTCTCTCATAGTCGCAACCAAAAGAACTACGAGAGCATTGAAAGGAAGTACTGCAGAAGACTTCGTATTCGACGTTGCAAGCTCTAAAACTGGCGCTACGGCGTACACGATGCAACATATCGGCACAACCTACATGGTAGATGACCGAGGTATTATTGAATTAAGCAGAGTACAAGCGTTCGGTGATTTCGAGAATGCTACCGTATCAAGAGCGATACAGCCGATTATACGCCAGCTAAGAAGGCAGCTAGTAGCATCGACAATTAACCTATCAAATAATATCTATAAAGTATTTACGGCTGATGGCAGAGGGATAGCGCTCACGTTCCAAGAGGGAGACATCACCGGATATGCTCTTTATGATTACAATGTAAACATCAACGTCATGAGCAACGCGGAAGATGAGAACGGCGACGAGCGTATTTTCTTTGGTGGTGATAGCGGGTTTGTATACGAGCAGGAGAGAGGCGTATCATTTGATGGCCAAAATAAAGAAGCTTGGCTGCGAACGGTATTCCAGTACATTGGATCACAAACACTACGCAAGCGGTTCTATCGAGCATTTTTTGACGTAGAGGTATCAGGCAGAGCCAACGTGTCAATCACTGCAGAGTACACCAACGGCACGCCTGACGTACAACCCACGGATGCCATCATAGACACGCTCACTGGTTTTGACAGCGCATGGGATCAGGGCTTGTGGGATTCTGCCTTGTTTGATGCTACAGTAGTATCAGATGCGTATATTGATTTAACAGGTACAGGCGACTCTATAAGCCTTATTTTTTACAGTACTTCTGATAGAGATGATGTATTCACCCTGAAAGATGTAGTGTACCACTATAAGCCCCGTCGACTATTAAGGAATTCAAGGTAATGGCTAACGACTATTATGTAGCACCAGCAGCAAAAACACCGCTGACGACAATACGGTCATCGGTACGAAACAACGATGCAGCTGCAGTTGAAGCAGGCTTCGACGTACTCCCAGCAGAACTAGATATAAAACGCACGCAGTATGGCGATGATACGTCAGCCTCAGCCGCGCTCTATGAAATTACAATTCCTAATTTAGATGTAGCCTACTATGAAGGTTTGGATGTCACATTTCAGGCCAAGTTTGAGAATACTGGCGTAGCGAATATCAGCGTCAACGGTGGGGCCAATGTAAAAATCGTGAACACTGCCGGTGATGACATACTTGCTGGCAGCATCAAAGTTGACCAAGCAGTATCTGTTGTATACGTAGTATCGCCAGCGCCTAACTTCCAATTGATTAGTACTGCAGCAACGTCTCAAGATATTCAAGATGCCAAGGACGCAGCTGATGCCGCAGAGGCGTCCGCCGCCGCAGCCGCCATCTCAGCCGACGAAGCAGAAGCAGCAGCAGCCGAAGCACTGGCAGTCGCGCAAGGTGTAACATGCCAGTCTAAGTCAAGCTTTTTACAGATGGCCGAGAAACGCCGTAGGGTAAGTGCAGGCAGTGGAGACTCCCATGAGAAGATGGAGTTCTCGGATTTCTATACCACGCCAGCGACAGTCGCAAATCAGCTAACACTAGAACAGCGATTTAGAGAAGTGAATGGTGTACTTTTCAACGCATCTCAGACCACGCTAGCACTACCGGCAGCGAGTGCAGTAGATACGTTACTATCAAACCAAACGATAATTATGTTTGATACAGATGAAAATGATATATCGGCTACAGATAATTTTTTCATAAAAGGTGACAAGTCAACGGCTCCGATTGCGTGGGCAGCATTAGACGATGCAACTAGATTGGGATACAAACAAGATCCTGAGAACAACATCTACCTTGATGGAACAGCTACGATTCAACGGACGTGGGAATACGTAATAACGAACCTAGCGCAAGACTATGTGAAAGGCGACCCTCAAGCTATTATCGATGCTGGTTACACACAGGGCACGCTTGGAGATACGTTCATAACGTGGACCAAAGGCACTGTGGTAGCGGTAACAATCTCCCAAATCCAAAGACGAAACCAAGGCGCCTATGAACCTGAATTCAACAGCAACGGCACAGCTGAGTTCGGTGATGCACTCCCATGGTATTCGACTACTGATGCCAGAGCTAGCACAGCTGACTGCTTCATCTCAGTAGGTGATGGCTCGATTGTCGGTGCAGCCAGTGGCCGTGTCGACGGTAAATTTTTTGACGCTGTAGACGCGTCTGATATTTTTGATCTTCGCATGTCAAGCAAGCGCCTGCCTTATGATGAGATACGTGAGACACATATCCGCAAGGCCATCTCTGCTGAGATACGTGGTTTCGAAGGTGTGCCGTTTACGATAGTCGACCTGACGCCCGTCCAAACAGTGGCAGGTACGGCTGAGTCAGTTACAGTCAACGACCTATCTCCATATACGATAGGAGATACTGTTGACATCGTTAGTGCAGCAGGTGTTGTAGAAGTCGTAAACGCGAGGCTAACGACAATCACAGGACTTATAGGCTGGACAGGGCAAGGAAAGGAATTTTCAAGGACAGCCCAACAATACCACGTAGTACACGCCACACCACAACTCCACGCCCAAGCCAATCCAAGTTGGACTGGAATAATTGGAGATCCTGTACGAGTAACTGCTACATATCCTAACGGCGTAGAGGGTCGGTGGATTCCACCAATCCCAGATGCGACTACGCAAACGTGGAACCTAACTCGGGAAAGTTTGTCAGCAGATGTAACGTCTGAGTTCACGCTTGACGATGGAGTGTCTTGGACTACAGACGTTAGAGCCATAGATGTGATAACGAATAGCTATGACTTAGCGCAAAATGCACTCATCGTAAGGCTAGACCACTATGAAATAAAAGCACACTTCACGGAAGACGCGATCAACGGAGAACCGATAGCAACAGGCGACGTATTTGCAACTAACGACAACAACGCAAGCAATGGCAACCTACTATTGTCGTCACTTATTGGCAAGGTTGGAGTAGGTGACGCAGAGCCAAGAAACCTTGAGGTCAGCTTGATTGGCAAAGGCAGTATCAGAGGCGGCGTGCTGACACCGATAGCGGGAAACGAGCTTACACATACAACACTAGCACTTGGAGCTATTACAAACCCAGCAGTCAAAGTCCGAGACACACTGACCGTGACCGCTGACTCAGTAGCCTCGCTACAACTTACTTACAAAGAAATGGTTTACGATGTGACTAGGTCAGTAGTTACGGACTTTACGGAAGTTTCAGGTTCAGGTGTATTTAACTTTATAGTAGGTGATACTTATTACTTCAACAATATCGACTTTCACGGTTACAGGGGTGGAGTCTATACTTGTAGAAGAGCTATTTCTAATACACCTTTGGTTATTTCCACACTAACTACAGAGCAAAGTACAGGGGACATTACAGGAGAATCTAGTGGAGTTATGCAATTATTCTTTGAGGTATGGGATGGTAATGGCTGGGGCGACAATAACAAGTTTGAAATAGCTGATAACCAGAACGCCTTAACCGACCTAAATGACAACTCAGCACTTTACGGCACAGCAATAACCAAGCTACAATTTTATATAGTGGAGACATAGAATATGGCGACTACACCAGAACAGACTGAAACGACAGGACTTGTCACACAGGCTACACCGCCACCAGTCGCTGAAGTCAGAGAAGATCAGCAGAGCACGTTCGAAGCACAAGACCCTACTGAAACGGGCGAGGGCTCAACATATGAAGGCGTGTCGCAAGCCGATATCCTTGCTGAACAGCAGAAAGGCCTCGTCAGCATGCTCGAAGAAGATAACCCATACATGCAGATGGCCAGAGCTCAAGGTGCGAGACAAGCGGAAGCTAGAGGTCTTGGCGGCTCATCCCTGCGCGGGAGAGCATCACAAGGGGCCGCGATACAATCAGCCATGCCTTTAGTACAACAAGCCAGCCAGCAAGCTAGTTCGGAACGCCAAGCAGCTCAGCAGTTCACAGCGCAGTCAGCAGTAGAAGCGGCGAATCGACGTCTATCTGAAATGCAACAGCAATATGACTTAGCAGCCAAGGCTAATGACTCAGCAGCCATGCGCCAGCTAGAGAGTGAGATGGCTCAAGAAACAAATGAGTTGGCCAAGTGGCAGACTCAGGCGAGTATTGAATCGCAAGAGAAGCAGCAGCAGCAGGACATCGCCTACCAGAAAGAAGCAGCAGCCGTTGAGCAGCAGTTTCAGAAGGATATGCAAGGCATTGATATCGATTACAAGCGATGGCTGGAAGATACAACCTTTAAGCATCAAGGAATACTGCAAGGCAATCAGCAAGCAGCTAATACCTACAGTGACTTCACAGCAGCATCGGCACAAGTGCTGAACAACCCGGACACAACAGCTAAACAGAAGAAAGCCTCGATAGCCTCTCTAAAAGAAGCACTAGAAGGCAGCTTGCAAGTCATAAGTAAAACAGCCAATATTGACCTAAACAGTCTGCTGCCTGCGTATATGAATAATGTGTGGTCTGGAAGTAACGACATGTTTGCACCAGAAGACACACGTACGCCACTTGAAGTCTACAGAGACGAAAATCCAAACCCTAAAACATATACGGACAAAGAAGGTAACGAGCAAATGGCTCCGTCGAGTACCGCGTTTGAGGTACCGGGCGGTGGAGTACCGGGCGGAGGAAGCCTTGATTTCTCAGGCATACCTTCCGGATGGGGAAATATCGACTGGTCAAAAATCAATTATTAGAGGTGACAAATGATTAGAGTTGCAATGCCTGGTGACACAGCGCAGCTAGTAAACGTAGGACGCAAGATACAGCAAGAAAATTTGAAGTACTTGCGTCCCGACGATAAAAGAATGAATGCGTTAATCGTGGAAGGTATATCAAGTGCTCAGCACTTAACGCTTGTATCGGTCAATGCTGAGGGTGAAGTCGTTGGAGGTGCTCTTGTTATGACACAGCCGTTCGCATATGCGGAGAAGCTTCACAGCCACATCGTTGCAGTGTACACTACAGTGAATGGTGACACTGCCGAAATGGTAGACCACATAGTAAAATGGTTTGAAAAGCGGAGAGCCAGCCTATTGCTTTGCTACGCCGCACCAGTTGAGACAAAGCTAGATAGAATGCTAGCAGCCAAGCGTTTTAAGCGTGAAGGTACAATGCTGATAAGGAAGCGATACAATGGGATTTCTAAGTAAAGTTAAAAAAGGCTTCAAGAAAATTTGGGGCGGAATAAAGAAAGTCGCCAAAAAAGCTTGGA
>JALJPA010000040.1 GCA_022969215.1 Colwellia sp.
AAATATTATGTTGGTGATGTAGGCTATAAATCAGCGCGCCTGCGGATAAAAAGAGTAGGGCTTTAAAAAAGGCATGGGTCATTAAGTGAAAAACGGCACTTGCCCCCGCGCCAACACCTAAAGCTAAAAACATATAACCTAACTGACTAATGGTTGAATAAGCCAATATGCGTTTCAAATCAGTTTGCACCATGGCGGCGCTAGCACCGAGCAATAAAGTAAAAGTGCCAATAAGGGCGACTAAATAAAGTACATCGGGTGCCAGTTGAAATAATTGACTATTACGTGCTATCAAATAAATACCAGCGGTAACCATAGTGGCGGCATGGATCAAAGCACTGACTGGTGTCGGGCCAGCCATCGCATCGGGTAACCAGTTTTGTAAAGGTAACTGCGCTGATTTACCAACAGCGCCGCCTAATAATAATAAGCAACATAAGCTGGCCATGGTGTTGTTATCATTGTTAAGTGACCAAACTGAGTGCGCTTTAACTTGAATCTCTTGTATGTCTAAAGTGCCTAATTGGGTGAACAATAAAAATAAACCAATAGCCATGGCGGTATCGCCAATTCTGGTCATTAAAAAGGCTTTATTAGCCGCTAAGTTATTTTTTATATCCTGATACCAAAAGCCAATCAATAAGTAGCTGCATAAACCAACACCTTCCCAACCTAAGTAAAGTAGTAGAAGATTATCAGCGAGTACTAAAAACAGCATGGCAGAAATAAATAAATTCAAATAGATAAAATAACGTTTAAAATCGCTGTCTTGGTACATAAACCCTATTGAATACAAATGAATTAATGCACCCACGCCCGATATAATGGTGATCATAACTAAAGATAATGGATCTAAATATAAACCAAAGTTTATGGTTAATTGCGCGAGGTTAATCCAAGTACCTAAACTGGCTGTTAAGACAAAATCGCTTTGTTGCCAAAAAATAATGTTTAAAAATAAGCTGATCAAAGCAACGCTGGTGACAGAGCCGACCGCTAAAATTGATACCCCTAATTTAGGTAAATTTGAAAACAATAAAATTAGGGCACTAAATAACGGTAAGAGTGGAATAAGCGCTAATAAACTTGAATAATTTGTCATGTTAATCCCTTAACTTATTAAGTTTATCTATATCTAAGTGATGATGTTGACGGTACATATGGATGACTAAACTTAAACCAACGGCAATCTCCGATGCCGCTAATGTCAGTACTAACAGGTACATTATTTGACCATCACTATTTGCCGTCGAAGCAGAGTGATATCGGCTGGCAGCAATAAACACGATTACCACTGCATTTAACATTAACTCCAAAGAAATCAATATAAATAACAGATTTCGCCTGGCGAGTACGCCAAAAACACCAATAGTAAACAAACTTAAACTGAGAAAAAAAACCCAAGAAATTGGGATCATAAATTATCTCCCTTTGCTTTTATTTGAATAGTCGCTGGGCTTTTACTGATATGAATGGCGGTGATCAATGCACTCAGCAGCATTAAAGCGCTGATCACCACAAGTAATGAATACGGACCATATAATTGTTTCCCTATGTCTTTCACTGTGATAATTGCTGATGATTGCGCAGTTACCATACTGTTAGCGGTATCAGCAGAGGTAAAAAATAACATGTAAATCAATTCAAAAAATAAAAGGCTAGATAAAGTTAAAGCGGTTATTGAGGTAGTAAAGTGAAATAAATGTCGTTCTTGCGCTAAAGACTTTTCGCCCTGATGCAACATCATGGTGACAAATATGAATAACACCATAATGGCACCCGCATAGACAATAATTTGCAAAGCTGCGGCAAATGAAGCACCTAAAATAAAAAATATTAAAGAAATTGCTAACATAGTGACAACTAAATATAACAAGGCATGCACCACATTATGTGCAGTGATCGTCAACAGCGCACTGATTAAAATGATGGCCGCGGTAATAATGAAAATGGTCTCTAACATATCAAAAAAGCCTTTTATTTCATGGTAGTAAACTTTTAATATCTATTGGTGGTGCTTCGTTATTCGCTTGCCCTTTGGCTTTTCCTTCAATGGCTTTACCACATACCTCGTAGAAGTTGTAATCACGATATTTTCCCGGTCCGTTAATCAATAAATGTTCTTTTTCATAGACTAGGTTTTGCCTATCGTATTCAGCCATTTCAAAATCGGGAGTTAGTTGTATGGCATGTGTCGGGCAGGCTTCTTCACAAAATCCGCACATAATGCACCGTGAAAAATTGATCCTGAATGTTTTAGCTTGCCAACGACCACCTTGTGTTTCATCTTTTTCAACTAAAATACAATCAACAGGACAGGCAGCTGAACAAAGGTTACAGGCGACACAGCGCTCATCGCCATTAGGGTCTAGCGTTAACACAATACGACCTCTATACCTTGGTGATAAATAGGGCTGTTGCTCGGGATATTGCACAGTGTCAGCTTTCGTAAAAGTATGTTTAAGTACTTTTAACAAGGTTCTAATTTGGCTCATCATAAGTAATGCTCCTGTTAACCTAAAAGGCTTAACTTAACCGCACCTGTGACTAATAGGTTTAGTAAAGACAAAGGTAATAAAATATACCAAGCGAATACCATTAATTGATCGTATCTAGGTCTTGGTATTGCCGCGCGTAAAAGAATGAAAAACATAACAAAAAATCCAGTTTTTAAGATAAACCATACTAAAGGAGGTAGCAGAGGTCCTTGCCAGCCACCAAAATACAAGGTAGTGATTAAGCTGGAAATTAAAATCACCCCTAAATATTCACCGATGAAAAACATGCCAAATTTCATACTGGAATACTCAGTATGAAAACCGGCGACGATTTCTGTTTCAGCTTCAGGTAAATCAAACGGTGCACGATGAATTTCTGCGATACCGGCAATGAAAAAGAGAACAAAACCTAATGGCTGATAACAAATAAACCAAACATCTGCTTGTGCTGCAACGATGGCAGATAAGCTAAAGTCATCTGCTAAAATCACCACGCCCATTAACGCTAAGCCCATAAATACTTCATAGCTGATCATTTGAGCTGCGGTGCGCATAGCGCCTAACAGCGCATACTTACTATTAGATGAAAATCCCGCCAGCATAATGCTGTAAACAGATAATGAGCTGATAGCTAATAAAAATAATAAGGCATGATCAAATTGGGAAATTTGTATATTCGGCGCAAAGGGAATAATGGCAAAGCCTAACAATGTCATGATCATGACTATCATAGGCGAGATGATAAATAGCACTTTATCAGCGAAAGGTGGCACCCAATCTTCTTTGGTGAAAATCTTTATCATATCGGCAACGACTTGCAGTAAACCAAAGGGGCCGACACGATTTGGTCCTAATCTATCTTGCCATAAAGCCAGTACTCTGCGTTCTAGCCAAATAGACCAAGCGCCTAGTAGGAGTAAAACCACTAATATGATTAAGGGCGTTAACCAGCTACTCATTTGCATCTCCATTAGCCTTGCCAGCAGAGTGATTAGATGAAACTTGTTTGTTAGCTCCCAGGCGCATGAATTCAGTAAAGGGTACTAAAACAACCTTGTCCGCCAGAGTATTATTAATAAGGCAGGGCAAAGAAATATTATAATTATTAGAGGTTATGGTGAGGTTTTCACCAGATTTAATGGCTAAATCGTTTGCTTGCTTTTGATTAAGTGAAATTACCGGCTCAGGTGTTAGTTCTGCAATGCTTGACGAGTATTCGCTAAGTTCGTCATTGGTATAAATATGATGTTGAGGACAAATACTTATGCTAATTAATGGCTGACTTGGTGAATCTACTTGAGCTGCCGGTATTTCAAACGCTTGCATGTTGAGACCATCAAATATTTTCAAGCCTAAATTCAAGTCTAAGTTCAAGTCTATGCCTAAATCCGCTTCATCTTGAACGCCTGATTTATTTAAGGTTTGACTTAAGGATTTACTCAGGGCTTGATTTGAATTCCATTTAGGTGACCAGACACCCGTCACTGGCGTGGTTATTTTATGTTGGCTATTATTCAGTGTTTCTTGTCTAAAACCAGCAACCCCTTCCATGGAAAAGGTCAAATTTGATTTTTCATCACGTTTAGGCGCATATTCTTTAACATCGATATTGGCAAAAAAAGCTGTTCGTGCTGATGAACGCATTGGTTGGCGAGCGACGGAAAAGTCACTTTTATTAGCTGTTGAAGATTGCACTATTGGTCGTAAAAGAGGGCTGATATTTTGAATGTAGCGATAAAGGTTTTGTTCATCATCAAGTGTATTATGTTGTGCTAGCCATTGCACTGGGGTTTGTCTCATATCACTTGCTGGCATAACAGCATAAGCGCGTTGTAACCTAGCTTCATTATTTAACCAGCTGCCATGTTGTTCAGCAAAGGAGGCTGCAGGTAATACTAAATCTGCCATTTTCACTGTATCGGTTATGAGTTGCTCAATAACAACAATATGATTAATTTTATCTAAACATGTGGTTATTTTTTCATTGGAATAATACCGGTATAAATCAGTTTCCATTATTATAAGTAATGTCGGTGGGTTAGATGTTATATTTTCTATTAAGCTATCAAGGTCATGATCAGGCTGTGTTAATAAAGACAGTCCTAAGGCATTAATAGCCGATGTTGCACAATAAAAGCCTGAGCTTTCTTTTTGATTTTTTAATAAAATACTCACTCTTAAGCATGCTGATAATAATGCGATATCAAAACTATGGGTGCCAGTGACAACCACAGGATTATTTGCGGCAAGTAATTCATTGGCGATAGTTATAGCGATGTCAGAAAACTGTGTGTCAGAACTCTTTTTTTCTGACAAATGTGTTTCAGCATCTTTAGCAGTTAGATAAGCTTCAATTTCTAAAAGTAGTTCAAGCTGTTTATTTGGGGCTAAGTTTAGGTTATGTTTTGCCACGTCAGCTAATTTAGTTTCATGAGTATTGATAATAATAAGCGGTGATTTTTCATCTTGACTGATATTTCTCACGGCTTCATCTTGCCAATGTTTTATCCCCATTTTAGCCGCTTTAGCAATGCCGGCATTTTTAGTCATTTGTCTTATCGATAAGGCTAATCTAGGTGCGGTTTGCGTTACATCTTCGCCTACTAAAAGTACCGCATCACTTTGTTCTATGTCATTAAGAGAAACTAAAGAAAGCTGATTACTTTTATAGGTTTTAATTAATAACTGCAGTTGACTTAATTCGTCACTGGCTATGCCCGCATAAAAATTACTGGCGCCTACTAACTTATGCAGCGCGGCATTATTTTCAATGGATGAGCGGGCAGAGCCAATACCTACGACTTGCGCATCAGCTTCATTGAGCCATTGGCTTAATTGACTATGTGCTTGTTTATCATCTAAAACATGAGTTTGTTGGCTTTGATTTTTTTGTTGATAGTTTTGTTTAGCACGAGACCATATCTGGGTTAATTTACTTTCATGATTGACATGTTGATAAGCAAACCTGCCACGGTCACATAAAAAATGGCCATTTATTTCTTCATTATATCGATTGTTTATCTTGCGTATGATACCGCCACGTTCAGTGACATAAGTATTACAGCCGACACTGCAATGGCTACAAATTGAGGAGGATGACTGAAGATCCCATTTGCGAATGTAGTGCTGGCTAAACGGTTTATCGGTAAATACGCCGGTAGGGCATACTTCAGCTAAGTTGCCACTAAATTCATTTTCTAAATTTCCGGGTTCAGCACGACCAAAATAAATGTTGTTTTTTGAAGAGAAGACATTTAAATCATTACCGCCACAATAGTCACGATAAAATCGCACGCAGCGATAACAGCCGATGCAGCGATTCATTTCGTGGTTTAAAAAAGGCCCTAAGTATTGATTATTATGAGTACGTTTTGTGCCAGGATAACGGCGTTTTATATGGCCACTGATCAAAGTCATATCTTGTAAATGACAATCACCGCCTTCTTCACATACCGGACAATCATGTGGATGATTGGTCATAATGGCTTCTATATTGGTCGCTCGAAAGGTTTCGGATTTTTCATGGTTAAAGGATATGCGCATGCCCTCAGATACAGGCGTCATGCAAGACATGACTAATCGGCCTCTGGTATCTTCTTCATTTTGATATTGCATTACCGCACATTGTCGACAAGCACCAACAGAGCCCATCGCAGGGTGCCAACAAAAGTAAGACACATCCATATTTAAACTCAAACATGCTTGCAGTAAGTTAATATCATCAGGCACTTGGTAGGGTAAATCCTCAATAAAGATAGTGACTTTATTTGTCATGCTCTTCCTCCAAATGGCTTTGAACGCAATATGGGCATGACTTTTGTTCTATATGTTGTTCAAAATCATCTCTAAAATAATTGAGGGCACTTTGCAAGGGTTCAACCGCACCGGGTGCAAGTGCACAAAAAGTATTGCCGGGGGCGGCAAATTTACATAAATCTTCGAGTTGTTTAATGTCGGATAACTCGCCTTTGCCTTGTTCTATTTTCTCAAGTAATACCGCAGCCCAAGGTAAACCCTCTCTGCACGGTGTACACCAGCCACATGATTCTTGAGCGAAAAATTTAACTAAATTTAACACCATAGCCACAGGGCAATATTTATCATCTAAAACAATAATTGTGCCAGTGCCCATACGGCTTCTTTGTTTGCCTATTTCGTCATAATCCATTGGGGTATCAAAGTGCTTTTCTAGTAAAAAATCGGTTGAGCCTCCGCCGGGTAAATAGCCTTTTAATTTATAACCATCAGACATACCGCCGGCGTAATTCTCAATGATTTCACCAATAGGCGTGCCCATAGGCAACTCCCATAAACCGGGGTTTTTAACCCGACCACTGACACCAAATATTTTTGTCCCTGAATCTTTAAACCGTCCCAAAGATTTAAACCAATCGGCTCCAAAATTTAAAATATGCGGTAAATTACAAAAAGTTTCGACATTGTTCACTATGGTAGGTTTACCCCATAAGCCAGCCACTTGTGGAAAAGGTGGTTTTGCTCTGGGGGTGGCACGTTTGCCTTCAAGGGCGTTGATTAAAGCGGTTTCTTCGCCGCAAATATAACGTCCAGCACTGGTATGGATATGTATTTCGAAATTAAAGCCGCTGCCAAGAATATCTTTACCTAAGAGGTTATTGTCGTAGCATTCTTTCAGTGCGATTTCGAGATGTTGGATAGCGGTATAATAATCACCTCGAATAAAAATATAGCCTATGTCGGCATCTAAGGTATAACCCCCTATAATCAGGCCTTCTATGATTTGATGTGGTGTTTTTTCTAATAATAATCGGTCTTTAAATGCGCCGGGTTCCATTTCATCTGCATTAACTATCATGTATTTTGGACGAGGTGCGTCATCACCTTGAGGCACAAAGCTCCATTTTAATCCGGTTGGAAATCCCGCACCGCCTCGGCCTCTGAGGTTAGATGCTTTTATTTCATCGAGTACCGCGGCATGAGATAGGGTTAAAGCGTGTTTTAAACCATCATATCCACCTAAATCTTGATATTCTTTTAACATCCAACAGTTATCATCATCGGTGATAAAACGTGTTAAAGGTTTTGTCGGCTTAGGGGGTTGCTCGCTACTTTTCTCTTTACTTTGTTCAGAGTTCATTTAGAAACGCCCTCCCTTAAGTTATTTAAAATTAAGGGCAAACCTTCTTCTTGTATTAGCTCAAATAGTATTTCGTTGGCTATCATTACTGGCGCTTTATCACATGCACCTAGGCAAGGTAGAGGGATCAGGGTAAATTGATTATCATCTGTGGTTTGGCCATTAGTTATTTTTAGCTGTTTGTTAAGGCACAGTCTGATTTTCTGTCCACCCATAAGATCGCAACTAATTCCATCACATGGGTGCAATACCACTTTACCGACCGGCTGGCGGAATATAAGGTTATAAAACGTGGCAACGGAATCTAGATCCCCTAGGGGTAAATTTAAATAAAGAGATAAAGCTAACAGACTTGCATCGCTGACCCAGCCTCGGTGGCTTTGTATTATTTTTAAGGCATCAATACTCGCCCCAGAGGTATAAGGTGTTTCAAGTAACAATTTATCAATTTGGGCTTTTTCAACATCACTGAGTGCAACTGTTTGATTAGTTGGGATCTCGTTATGTAATGTCATAGAGCATCTCCTCGTTTATTTTTACTTGCATACTTTTTATATCATCAAGATTTACTTCATTAACTTCTTACTTACCTACAAAGTTCACATATCAATATCATCTATCAACATCAGCCATAACAAAATCTATACTGGCGATAATGACGATTAAATCGGCAAGCATTAAACCTTTCGATATTTCAGGGATCATTTGTAAATGTGGAAAAGAAGGGGTTCTGATGCGCGTACGATAACTTGAGCTGGTGCCGTCACTGATGATGCTATAACTGTTGATGCCTTTAGTGGCTTCAACGGCAAAAGATGACTCGCCATTTGGCATTACCGCACCCCAACTGGTATTTAAAAAATGCTGTATTTGTGTTTCGATATCATTTTTACTGAGGTTATTCATCGGTGGCGTTGTGCAAGGATGTTCGGCTTTATATGGCCCTTGTGGCATATGTTTAATGCATTGCTCAATAATACGGATACTCTGGCGCATTTCCTCTACTCGAAGTTTACAGCGAGCATACGCATCGCCTTGATCATCTAGTGGTACGGTAAAGTCGTAATTTTCATAACCGCTATAAGGCGATTGTTTTCTTAGATCATAATCACAGCCAGTCGCGCGTAAACCTGCACCCGTTACACCCCAATCAATGGCTTGTTGTGTGGTATATTTACCTATGCCGATGCTGCGTCTTTTAATAATACTATTTTGCATTACCATTACTTCGTATTCATCTAATCGTTTAGGAAAATAATCAGTGAACTCAAGCATCATTTTATCCCAACCTTGGGGTAAATCTTGTGCTAAACCGCCGATACGAAACCAGCTAGGGTGCATTCTTGCACCCGTTATGGCTTCAATAATGGCAAATAATTTTTCTCTATCGATGAATAAATAAAATATAGGTGACAACTGACCAATATCTTGGGCAAAGGTACCAAAAAATAGCATGTGACTTAATATTCGAAAACATTCCGACAACATGACGCGAATGCACTTAACCCGTTCAGAGACTTCAATACCGGCTAATTTTTCAATCGCTAAAATATAAGGGAAGTTATTCATTACTCCACCTAAATAATCGATGCGATCTGTGTAGGGAATAAAACCATGCCAGGTTTGACGCTCTGCTATTTTTTCAGCGCCTCTATGATGAAAACCAATGTCGGGTACTGCATCGATAACACGTTCACCATCAAGTTGTAATGCGATGCGAAATACACCATGAACACTCGGATGGTTTGGTCCTAAATTAAGGAACATGTAGTCGTTATCATCGTTACTTTTTTTCATGCCCCATTGCTCAGGAATAAATTTTAATGCCTGTTGTTCCTTTTGTAGTTTCTGTTCATCTAAAGTAAAAGGGTCATTCTCTGTTGCTCGACAAGGAAATTCTTTACGTAATGGATGTCCTTTAAATGTAGGAGGTAATAAAATACGGGTTAACAGCGGGTGAGCAATGAAGGTTATACCAAACAGATCCCAAGCCTCTCTTTCATACCAGTTGGCATTTTTAAATAAATGCGTGCTGGTTGGTATGCTTAGCTGTGTTTCAGTTAAGGCAACTTTAAATCTAATGTGTTGATTTCTTTTAATTGATAAAAGCTGATAGACAATAGTGAAATCTAAAATGGGGTATAGGTTTTTATCTAAACGCAGCCTTTCATCAACAGCATATAAATCGTATAACATATCAAAGGGTTCAGTGATGTTTTTCATAAAGGATAAAATAGAAATTATCATTTCACTGGCAACCCATAAGGTCACTATATCGTCACAGGTACTTTGAGCTGAAAAATGCTCTTTATTAAAGTGGTTAAACAGTTCAGGAAGTTGCGCTATTAGCTCATCGTTGACCTTATTATTATTCTCTGCTGTCATAAACTAGACTCCATCTGGCGTTCGAAGTGTCGTTACGGCCATACGAGAGTCGTTTTTTTCATCCCTCATATTACGAGCGGCAAAGTTTTCAATTTCTTCTGGTGTAATAATGCGATTAAGCGGCCTTTGCTGTTTTGTATAGCCTTCTTTGATGGCTTGTTGTAGTAATGTTAAACCATACATTAAGGCTTCAGGGCGGGGAGGGCAGCCAGGTACATAAATATCAACAGGTAAAAATCGGTCTGCTCCTTGCACAACACTATAAACATCATACATGCCGCCAGAATTGGCACATGAACCCATACAAATCACCCATTTAGGCTCAAGCATTTGCTCGTAAAGGTATTGTATAACGGGCGCCATTTTTAAAAATACTGTACCTGAGATGACAATTAAATCAGCTTCTCTTGGTGTTGCACGTATTACCTCGGAGCCAAAACGGGCGATATCATGACGACTGGTAAAAGAGGTGGCCATTTCAACGTAGCAGCAAGATAAACCAAAATTATATGGCCACAGAGAGTTACCTCGGCCCCAAGCCACTAGGTCGTCGAGTTTGGCTAAAAGTAGGTTTTTCTCAGTGATTTCTTCAATGCCGGCAACTTGAGTATCAATTACTTGTTCTGGTTTAGTTAATTTCCAGCGCATTTTAAGCCTCTTTACTTAACTGGTTTGGCACATTTTTAGCGGGGATTTTCTCACCCCAGAGAAAGGCGCCTTGTTTGATTTCATAGAGTAGGGCGATTAATAATATGAAGATGAAAAAAGAAGTGATAAAAAAACCGTGCCAACCCGCTTCCATTACCACGATTGACCAAACATACAAAAAGACTGCTTCTATATCAAAAATAACAAATGAAATAGCCACCAAAAAGTAATTTATATTCCATCTGATGTCAGTACCTCCTTGACCAACGATGCCTGACTCGAATGGCTCATTATTTGTTCTTTTGGCTACTTTAGGATTGAGCAAGTGTGACACCAATAACATGGTGATAGTTAATAATATAACGGCGATAAAATAAACTATAAAACTGGTTGAAAGCATAAGTCACCTTAACCTTTATTATTCTTTATTATTCTTTATTATTTCAAATCAACTAAAAATCAATTGAATATGAGGAAGTTACAGCACTTGATAAAAGCATAGTATAAATTTTCAACAAACCAAGGCTGAATAAATAATTTATTTATGAATTATAAACACTGTTCTGCTTTAAAATATTCTGACTGGTTAACTAATACCAATTTGATAAATTTTGTGATCTTGTTGTGCGAAGAAAAAATAAATCAAGTTAAGGCACTCGATTGAGAAATAGCTGGCTTTCGGTTGTGATAATAACGCAACCTTGGAATGTTTTAGCCAGCACAAGTGAGCAATAGTTTAATTAAACGGATATAACAAGACACCAAAAAGCAGCGCTTAAAAATATTTTTAAGCTCTGCTTTAATAATTAAAAGGAATGACTTTATTTTGTGCCGTAATCCAACATTGATATAAACAACTTAATTTTATGAGTGCAGACTGGCCTAAAAACTTTATAGCCAACGTCTATATATGCCTGAAACGAGTGCTGTTAGGTAGTTTTGTCAGCTATTTATACCAGACGGTCATGGCCTTTTTCATAAAATGAGCGTAGGTGAATATCTATAGCTTTTAAAATATCGCTTCTAGTAATAATGCCTAATAACCTTTTACTCTCATCAACCACAGGATAAAGCTTTGGTTTGTTTTTAGTCATTTGTTGTGCTAAATCGAGTACAGAGTCTTCACAACCTACCGTTAGCACATCGGTTCGCATCATATCTGCAACAGTCGCGTGAGGCTCACTTAAATAGGTATCTTCAAGCAGATGAGTTAAGCATTCTTGCTCGGATACAAAACCAATAACATGTTGGTAAACATCAAGTACTGGTGCACCGTTTTGAGGGGAGTGAATTAATTTTTCTGAAGCTTCTGCAACTGACATGTTAATAGTAAAGGTTACAGGGTGCTTGTTCATGTAATCCGCTACTCTAATGGATTTCATTTGTTTCTCCTGATCTGTTTTTATTCTTTTGAAGGTAATGTTTTATATAACTAATCTTAGTTGCGTTTTAATATTTTGCATTAAATTCTTTAGAATTAAACTTTTACAATATTCTTCCTGTGTCAGGTATTGAAATATAGGTACTAAATGTTTTATATGACACAGCTAATGATAATGGGTCTTTTTATCTCAAGTAGCTTACAAATCATCTACTTTACTCACACTTCATTTGTACCTGAATACAGCACTAATGATAGAATAACCATTCTCGTGTTTGTCTCTTTTCCATATTTGGGTTTGTCTTGTAAATGAAATGTATCTCTTCAAGTGTTTTTGGCCGGATTATTGCTATTCCCACGGTAATAAAAATCACTGAACGTGGCTTAGCCATTAACGTTGATAATCGCTTGCTCAACATTCAATGGCAAGAGCTGATAGGTCCACCTGAATTTCACCTGAGTTTCTTCGGCCAAATCCTTACCTTTAAAACAGCCGATAAAAACTATGTCTTTACTATGCTTGCCTATAATTCAAAGCGTAGGCAAAAGAGTAACTTTGAGCAGCTTTGGGCATCAGCCAATATTACTCGTGTTGACACCTTGTTAACGGCGATAAAAAAAATAATTTCAAGTCGATATTTACGACAATCAACTATTGAACGTATTCAGTTATCGGCAAAGCAAGAATGTAAGCGTTGGTTGCCTTGGTTTAACTCAAGTAACTTAAGCAAGTTAGGCAAGTTAAGTAAATCAAGTAAGGCATTGGCCGAAGTTGCTGAAAAACTGCAATTACTATTCTTTTACCAACGTTGGACAGAGCAGAGCATAGTGGATTGCCGTGAGATTTATATCAATAAACAACTGCAAGTGCATCAAAGTTATTTTGATACTGTTGAGTCTAACCCGTTAACACAACGTCAGCGCCGGGCCTGTATTATCGATAATGATAATAATCTGTTGTTAGCTGGCGCTGGAACAGGCAAAACCAGTGTTATGATTGGCCGCGCAGGTTATTTATTAAAGAGCCTACAGGCGGATAAGGGCGAAATATTACTGTTAGCTTATGGTCGTAAAGCGGCTGATGAAATGGATGAAAGAATTAAAGATAAATTATCGACTGATAAAATCAGTGCTACTACTTTTCACAGTCTTGGGCTTAGTATTATTGCCCAAGTCGAAGGGAGAAGACCTAACTTATCGGTATTTGCACAAGATGAAAAAGCAAAGTCTAAATGGATTCAAAGATGTTTTGAAAAGTTAATTACTGAGCAGGGGCTGTATCGTGAACTAGTCCTCGAATATTTCAGTAAGCACTACTACGTTGAAAAGAGTGACTTCGACTTCAAAAGTATGGGTGAGCGTCACCAGTACTATAATGACAATGATATTCGCACCTTGAAAGATGAAAAGGTTAAAAGCTTTGCTGAGCTTTATATCGCTAATTGGTTATTTACCAATGGTATAAAATATCAGTATCAAGCTAACTATGTTCATAATGTTACCACAGTACAGCGCAGGCAATATCAGCCTGATTTCTTCATCCCAGAGTTAAACATATATATTGAATATTATGGGACAGATGAGAATGGCGATACTGCTGCTTATATAGATAAAGGTGAATATCATGAAAGTATGCAGTGGAAACGAGATACTCATAGTCGCTTTGAAACTGAGTGTCTTGAATTTACTTATGCACAGCACAAACAAGGTACCTTACTTGACTCTTTAACTGAGTCAATTCTTGCGCGACAAAAACGATTAGGCTTATTACCAGCCGAACTATTACCTACCGAGGTTATACTCGCCTCGTTAAAAGAAAGTGACAAATTAACCCTTCTAGCCAAAACACTTACTCAGCTTGTTGGGCTTTATAAAGCGGTATGTTTAGACAGTGCTTCAGCCAGCACTTTAATAGAGAAGGTTATCGCTAACTCGGCGCAGCCAAAACAGACCGAAAAGGCTTTAGAATTACTTAAGCCTATTTTAAATGCTTATGAACAGCAGTTAAAAAGTCATGGTGAAATTGATTTTGAAGATATGATCAATAAAGCGTTAGTATATGTTCAAGCAGGTAAGTTTCACTCGCCATGGCGTTATATCATGGTCGATGAATTTCAAGATATATCAGAGCCGCGAGCGCGTTTAGTTAAAGCTTTACGTGACAACAATAAGGAATGTTCTGTTTTTGCTGTTGGTGATGATTGGCAGGCGATTTACCGATTTAGCGGTGCTGATGTCACTTTAACTACTGAGTTCTCAAAATATTTTGGCGCAACGACTCAAGCAGAGTTAGACCTAACTTTCAGGTTTAATAACCAAATTGGTAAAGTCGCCACAGATTTCATTAGTAAAAACCCTGCACAAATACCTAAAACGATTAACGCTTTGCAGCAAGTTACAGCGCCTGCTGTTTCACTGCTAAAACGAGATAGTGGTCAAGTTGATTCACATAAAACAGCTATTATCGATGAAATGGAAAATGGTGCGGTTGATGATGTTTTAGCCGCTATTTTAGCTAAAGTATGTAAGCCTGTTAGCGTTTACTTATTGGCGCGTTTTTGGTTTCTTTTACCAAGTAAAATAGACCTTAATCGATTAAACAACCAATACCCCTTATTAAACATTGAGTCGCAATCTTTTCATGCCTCCAAAGGGAAAGAGGCTGACTATGTCGTTATTATGGGATTAAAAAAAGGTGCACATGGTTTTCCTTCGGAAAAAGTAACACCGGTACTGCTTGATGCACTACTCGCGAAAAAAGAAACCTTTAAATATGCGGAAGAACGACGCTTATTTTATGTCGCCCTCACTAGAGCTAAAGACCGAGTTTATATTATTGCCGATATGACTGATGTTAGCCCTTTTGTTATAGAGCTGGTGGATGATCATCAAATTAAACTTGATGAATTTGATAGCACGGTTAGCCAATCATTCGTCGAGGATATTAATTGTTTGGTTTGCGAAACCGGCATATTAAAAAAACGCACTGGCAAATATGGTGATTTCTACTCATGTTCTCATTTTCCTCGCTGTGAACATAAAGAAACCGCATGTGCTCAATGTGAAAGTCCAATGACACGAAAACGTTACCCAGGTTTTAAGTTTTGCTTAAATGAGTCATGTAAAATCCTGAACCCTACTTGTGGAAAATGTAATGCAGAAATGGTTTTACGTGCCAGTAAAAATGGTGATTTTTGGGGCTGTCGAAATTATCAGGGAAACGAGCCAATGAGTTGTAAAAACGGTGTAGACCATGCAAAAATAAACTGGCCTGAATTAGTTGATTAAAGCACGGTAAGTATAAGTAATAGATAAGATTAAAGGATATATTGGAAAACATGAGAAATATAGGTTTTGGAGATAGTGATTTTAACTTTGCAGTGTATATCGAAAATAAGCCTAACGTGCTTGAATATCAGAGTTTGAGCACTGTTGAACCATTGGCTAATGGTGAAATTAATGTCATTAACCAAGCGTGTGGTAATGGCTGGCGCAAAGTATTTAATGTCTATGCAAAGTTACTTTACGCTTTAGATAAAAAGTATTTTGACTTTTCAAAGCAAGCGCCAAAATGGCAAGACTATCGTGATAAGTACCTATTACAATTACAGAGCAAAACAGCCTTACTTTTTTCAGCACCACAGTTAGAACCTAGCAAAGACATCGTACATATCATTTGTGGTAAAGGCCATGCCAAAGCGTTAATAAGTAACGGTGAACTCAATGCTAATCTAGTTTGGTTAGATGATGAATTTGCCATTGATTACCAAAATAAACTTATTATTTGCCCGTACTTTGATTATCGTCAACTAAGTAATATTAAAATAGAGCGCTTGGCAGACTTATTACGAAGTTTAAAAGCAGCATAGAAGAACCTCAGTTTATTTCTTCAATATAGTGAACAGGCCCATATCACTATCGTTATGCCCGAAGTCTCTGATTGGAGGTGGATTAGATGCTTATTAGACAATGCATCTTATCATGAATGCACTAACAGATATCATGACTTAGTATTTTACTATTCCAGGTGTTCATCCACCGAGTATTTGGTGTTCCCTTTGGTAAATATATTACTAAATATTTATCCTGGTATCCTCAGATTATCTAAATATAAAAGTCTAGTTTTCAGATGTTTTAAGTAAAGAAAAACGCTTCTCTGTCTCGTCAAAGTATTTTTAGAATAAAAAATAAAATTTTACTGCAATAGCGCATAACTTAAAGTATAATTCGCGCGATAAAAAACTTACTAAATTATAATGAAATCAGAAACAAGATAGTTGAATAAACGATAATTTAGTATTATGTTTGTCTGAATAATTTTCTGTAATTGATTCCTAATTACCTTTAGGCTCATAAGAGCCAATTTAAGCAAACGCTATCGGACCTTTATATGTATATTGTTGCTACAGCCGCTTCAGCATTTTTCTTTGCATTTTTAGCTATTAAATTTTTCAACCCGGTAGCAATAGAAATTGGCTTAGTTGATAAACCTAGTGAACGCAAGCATCACTCCGGACATATCCCCCTTATTGGCGGTATTTCAATATTTTTAGCCGTACTTGCTGCCAGCCTATTATGGTTACCTAATACTCTAGAACTTCGTATGTACCTTATTGCATCAGCAATGATGGTGTTTATTGGCGCCCTAGATGATAAGTTCGACCTGCGTGTACGAGTACGTATAATTGGCCAAATTATTATTGCCAGTTTAATGATTTATGGTGTTGGTGGTTATATTTCAAACTTAGGGAACTTATTTGGATTTGGCGATGTAACGCTAGGCCCATTAGGTATTATATTTACTTACGTAGGCATTATCGTAGTAATAAATGCTTACAACATGATTGATGGAATCGATGGTCTTATTGGTAGTCTAAGTATTAATACTTTCACTTCAATAGCCATTTTATTTATCATTAGTGGTCAGACTGATTACTTAAGTTACCCTTTAATATTAGCAACCGCGACAATACCTTATTTAATGTATAACTTAGGCTTTTTTGAAAAATTCTTTAAAAAAGAATCCCAAAAAATATTTATGGGTGATGCAGGTAGCATGTTTGTAGGTTTAAGTGTTATTTGGTTACTTACCATGGGTACCCAAGGCGAACAAGCTTCATTTCGACCAGTTATAGCTCTATGGATTTGTGCCATCCCATTAATGGATATGTTAGCTATTGTTGTTCGCAGATATAAGAATGGTAAATCACCTTTTAAACCAGACAGAGATCACCTGCATCATATATTACAGCGTGCAGGCCTGTCGTCTCGTCAAACGCTCGTTGCTATCTCAACAGGTGCTACTCTTATGTCATTAATAGGGTTGGCTGGTGAGTATTTTAATATTTCGGACCCAGTTATGCTAGTTGGATTTATAGCGATGTTTATTCTTTATAATTTAGCTATCCGTCATATTACTAAATTAAAACACTAACGTTAAGAATATAAAAATTGTGGTTATTGATTTAGGGCAAGATGGCTTACCTTTAGTTATGGAATTTGGTAAAAATATCACGCAATATTTTTTGATATATTATTTTAGGCCATTATGCTCAAATAACAAATCAAGTAGATGTGTTCTTTAGATTTCTTTATCGTTTTATGTCCATTACTTTTTATTTCTTCTATTTTGATTCCCTATCCAATCTACCAATAATAAATTTATGGTAATTAGGACTTGCGGACACATAGTTCTCTATGTTTTTTCTTTGTGCTTAGTAGTTTTGCCGTTCTTATTTTATCGGCTACTATTTAGCTGAATAGAGCCTTATATTTACCGTTTACAGTAAATAATACAAACTCTATGCAGAGGTAATGTAATATCGATAAAATTTTATGCCAGTACAGGGTTTTTGGTGGTTTAACAAAACAAAGTTCAACTCTTAATTAACAGCAATGTTAAACTAACGAACATAATTTTATATAGAAGTGCAACTATGAATAGAATAACAAAAGCAGTAATTCCTGTAGCCGGTCTTGGCACACGAATGCTACCAGCTACTAAAGCCATACCTAAAGAAATGCTACCGATTGTCGATAAGCCAATGATTCAATATATTGTTGATGAATGTGTTGCAGCAGGTATTAAAGAAATCGTGTTAGTTACTCATTCTTCAAAAAATGCGATAGAAAATCACTTCGATAAATCATTTGAGTTAGAAACAACCCTCGAGAACAGAGTTAAACGACAATTACTTGATGAAATTCAGGCTATTTGTCCTAAAGGCGTTACCATCATGCATGTACGTCAAGGTGAAGCTAAAGGCTTAGGTCATGCAGTGTTAAAAGCTCGCCCTATAATTGGTGAATCGCCGTTTGTGGTGGTTTTACCAGATGTTATTTTAGATGAGGCCTCAGCGGATTTAAAAACTGAAAACTTAGCGGCAATGTTAACGCGCTATAACGAAGTTGGTTATAGTCAAATTATGGTAGAGCCTGTTCCAATGGAAATGGTTAGTAATTATGGTGTTGCTGATTGTGCAGGGCACAAGCTTGCTGTCGGTGAATCAAAAGCTATGACTGCAGTTGTTGAAAAGCCGCCTGTTGATGAAGCGCCTTCAAATCTAGCTGTTGTTGGTCGTTATGTGCTATCAGAGAAAATTTGGGACATGCTCGAGTTTACGCCTCCTGGTGCAGGTGATGAAATTCAGCTTACTGATGCTATTGCAAGTTTGATGAAAATAGAAACTGTTGAAGCATTTCATATGACGGGTAAGTCACATGATTGTGGTTCTAAACTAGGCTATATGAAAGCTAATGTAGAATACGGTTTACGTCATCCTGAATTGGCTGATGACTTTAAAGCTTATTTGCAAGAGATAGTGAAAGGTTAGGTCAATCTGTGTTGTGGGATCTGGATTTTTAATATTTGGATTCCTGACAATATGCTCCTGCATTCTCTAATCAGGTACTTTCTGTACCATCTGCATTGTCTAATAAGTAGCATCCATGATACGTCTGACCAGAGACAATGGGAATGACTCTTTTTCAGGGGCTACAATATTCATAAGTATCTACAGAAAACTTCCTTCTACGGCTGAAACGTCTTTACCTTCGCTATATCTTGCGTCATCACAAACTCATTAAAGCATTCTGCTAGCTGCTCTGTTTGTTCTAATACCTTTAACCAATACTTAATCCTTGTTGAAGAGTCTAGTTCGGTAAAGTCAGTTCTATCGGGTATTTTATTAAATGGTAGTGATTGTATAAACTTCTCTGAAGGGGCTAATAGCACGGTATTTTCATAACTGCTTGTCAGAACTTTACGAGTTGAATTTTTATCAAACCATCCTGCTTTAGGCTCTGAGGTAAAGTGAGGGTAAAGTGTTAAACCGTGATGTTTCTGTACACTATAACGGCCTTTTGTATCCACTGTACGGGAGCTGTTTTTTTTAACCTGATGACTGTGCTCCTCCGCACCATTGCTCAATAAAAAATCAAAATGATAATCGATAATGCCGCCATCTCGGTAGGTCCCTTTAGCTGAACCTTCGATATTTTGAATACCGGACATTACCATAGGGATTGATCCCGAGGCGAGTAGAGCGTTCTTAATATTGTCGCTGGTTAACTTTTGATAAACATTGTCGAAGTTATAGGGGTCATTAATAGTTAAATTGCTGCTAGGGTGCTTAAATATATAGCGTTGGTATTGCTTACTTAGTAATCGCCTATCAATTTTATTCAGTAATATACTCTGAATTAAGCCAGCCCCCTGAATAATTTTATTATCAAAAGCGGTTAAACCATTACATTTAGCCACCAGAAAGTGGGCTTTAAATACTTTGTTGTTGATAACCTCAACGGCGCCATTACTAGCGAATAGTTGATCAACTATGTCAACGGCTGTACTTGCTATTTCCTTTGCACTCGGTTTTTTTGAGTAAACCGTGTTGGCATAGTTATGTGCTAAACGCTCAATGGCTTGTACCGGGTTGTTTTGTGTTAAACATGCTGCGCGAAAAGCACCGGCACTAGAGCCTATTAGATTTAGCTCTGAGCTGCGGCCTTTGAAAAAATCACCAAAAAGGTATTTATCTAAACCAAACAGCGTAAACCATTTAGGCCCTCCACTAGCGCCAAGAAAGTTAGTAAATAGCTCTTGTTTAAAGCCTTGCTCTTGTATAGTTTTTAAGGCGTTTTTTCCGGCGTATATCTCTAGCATTTCTGCAAATATCTCATATTTATAATTTTTTTAATAGGTTAACTTAACTGGTAGTCTGATGCGCCATGGGCATTAAACAGTGTTTGGTATAGGCGAGTGGCGTAATCATCGGTCATACCTGCAATATAATCAGCAATGACTCGCTGTGGATTTTGCTTGCTTTCAAAGGCTAGTTGCCAGCGTTTAGCGCTATTACTTGGCAATAAACGCATAGGGTCTGACGATAGCGCTTCAAAAAGCTCCATTACCATTTGCTGCCCTCTATATTCCAAGCGTTGCAAGCTAGTTAATTTGATGACATAAAAATAAACAAAATCTTTAAATATCTTCAGTGCTTGTGCCGTTGCAGAAGATAAGGTGGCATTATATCGAAGTAGCGGCTCAGCAAATTCCACATCATCTTGCTCATTTAAATCGGTTAGCTTTATCGCGGTAATTAAATAGTTTACTAAGCCGCCAATGGCATCTTTTTGTAAGTGATGATGATCACTAAACAGCTTATCAGTTAATGTTGCGCTATATTCTTGCAGCCAGACATCGTCAATTTTTTGCAGTTTTTTTATTACTTCACGTTCAAAATCATTACGGTTTACCACTTTAGTTACTATGGCGTCTTCGAGATCATGAATACCGTAAGCAATGTCGTCAGCTAGCTCCATGATGGAGCAGTCTAAGGACTTGAAACGGGTTTTATTATGTTTGTTTTTATCTTCCAAGGTTACGTTTTTAGAGCCTATATTTTGACTGCTAATACTTTGAAATAAGGTCCTATCTGCGGTTGATAGCGGTGCAAGTACCCAATCAATAATATCTTGATCGTCGTTATATAACCCCTTGGGTGGATGCCAGTCATCAGCTTTTAGCTGTCGAAAATTATCAGCACACTTTGGCTTGATAGCTTTGCTCAGTTTCTCTATGAATTGCGGGTATTTCATTAAACCAAGTAGAGTTCTTCTCGTTAAATTCATACCATAGTGTTCACTGAAGGTTTCTAAGCGCGCGACTATGCGGAGTGTTTGGCCGTTACCTTCGAAACCACCATGATCTCGCATCATATAATTGAGCGCAACTTCACCACCATGACCGAAAGGCGGATGGCCAATATCATGAGCTAAGCAAATCGTTTCTATTAAGCTATCAGTTTTAGGGAAATGTGCTTCACATAGCTCAGGGTATTTACTGCGTAACTGTGCGGTAATACCAGAGCCTATTTGTGCGGCTTCTAATGAATGGGTTAAGCGGGTGCGATAAAAGTCACTTTGACCACTACCCATCACTTGGGTTTTTGATTGCAAGCGACGGAAAGAGGCTGAGTGCAAAACCCTAGCTCTATCTCGTTGAAAAGGGTCGCGGTGATCTTGTTGTCTGTTGATAACTTTTTTAAGGCGTCTTGCTAACCAAACATCATTCATAGCTATCCTTAGTCAAAACTGATCAAAATGGAATGAACCTAGTCAAAGTTAAGTTAAAAAATCAACTTAACTGATTGAAGTTATTATAAGTTACACCAATTATCCAGACATTAATAGTTAGGCATTAGCAATAAATATGGCGCGTTTGGGCGCAGGGTAGCCTTCAATAGTTTTGCTATTATCATTAGGGTCAAGAAAGTCTTGTAAAGACTCTGTATCTATCCACTCGGTTTTTCTTTGCTCATCTAATGCAGTTATATCAGTATTAACCACGCGAACATTACTAAAACCACAACGTTCAAGCCAAGCACACATGGCTTTTTCACTCGGTAAAAACCAGACGTTGCGCATTTTTGCGTATCGTTCACCAGGCACTAATACGGTATTTTCATCACCATCAACAATAAGGGTTTCTAATACTAATTCGCCGCCTTTAACCAGCTGTGCCTTTAATTGATAGAGAAAGTCGATTGGCGATCTACGGTGATAAAGTACACCCATAGCAAACACGGTATCAAAAGCCTTTAACTCAGGCAGTTGTTCAACACCTAAAGGTAATAAATGAACTTGGTCATCATCTATAAAGTGCTTAATAGCATTAAATTGCATTAAAAATAATTGTGTAGGGTCAATGCCGACAACAAATTTTGCCCCTGCTCCGCGCATGCGCCATAAGTGATAACCACTGCCACAACCTATATCTAATACATACTTGTCTGATAAGTCGCTGATATGTTCGCTTAACCTATCCCATTTAAAATCGCTACGCCATTCAGTATCAATATGTAAGCCATGAATATGATAAGGCCCTTTTCGCCAAGGCTTAAACTTCTTCATTAAATTTTCAAGACGTTTGAATTGACCCTGATCTAAATCACCTAATTCGCCAACCTTAACGGTATTCACTATATCTGTGCTTGAACTAGCCTCCACCACAGGTAATGCATCAAAGGTTTTCTGCCAATGTTTGAATTCACCGTGTAAATTATTTTCATGCCAATGGCTTAACTGTGCAGGTAAGGTGTTTAACCAATGGCTTAAACGGTTAGTGGCGATTTGTTGGTAAAATTGGTTAAACTGTTTCATAGGTTCTATTTTGTCGTTTTAATGTGGTGTATTTGGTTATTTATCTGCGATTAATCGCACTATTTAATTGCGCTTATTTAATGGCAATGATCGAGGTGAAGTTAAAACACTGAAACCATAAAGAGCTATGAGTAAAGCCCGCTTGCGCTAAGCGTTCTTTATGCAGACCAAGTGAGTCAGTCAACATCACTTTTTCCAAAGCACTACGTTTTTGAGCAACTTCTAATTCGCTATAGCCATTGTCTCGCTTGAAATTATGGTGTAATTCTATTAACACCTTATCGATGGCGGGGTCATCACTGCTAATTTTTTCTGAAAGTACCAGTAAACCACCAGGTTTTAAACCTTGCGCTACTTTAGTCAGTAATGCTTGGCGTTGTGATTTTTCAATAAATTGCAAAGTAAAATTTAACACCACCATAGAAGCATTTTCTATCTCGATATCTTGAATATTACCTTCAACAATCGTCACAGGGGTATTGCCTTTAAAGGCATCAATATGCATTTTACAACGCTTGACCATATCACTAGAATTATCAACGCCAATAATCTGGCAGTTACTAGCGGTAATACCTTTACGCATCGCTAGCGTTGCAGCACCTAGAGAGCAACCAAGATCATAGATATTACTATTATCTTGGACAAACTGTTGGCTAAGTCGTCCTATAGTGTCAATAATAGTATTATAGCCCGGCACAGAACGGGATATCATATCGGGGAAAACTTCAACGACTTGGGCATCAAAGGTAAAGTTTTTTACTTGATTATGTGCTTGTGAGTAAATTAAATCGGTATCAGAGTTATGCATTAGCTTTGCTATATTGTCTATTATGTTAAGGTTAGTATCTATACTTGTTATCATTCAAGCACATGTTGCAGGCTTCTTGATTGCTAACGAGTAAATAAAGCTTATTTTAACCGATCTTGTTAGCAACGCTATATCTATAGGGTGTTTTTTTGAATTTTTTTTACAAACAGACCAATCATTTTATTTTAGTTCTCTTGTGTTTAAGCTTTGTTAGCCTAACAACATTGGCAGCAAAATCTGCCGCAGCGCCAGAAAACCTAGTAACTCCGTTGTCTGTGGGGATTAAACAACCACTAACTATTGCTATAAATGAGACTTCCTTTCCTTATCATGCTATTGATAAACAAGGTAATGCCATTGGTTTGATGGCTGATCTGTGGCGTTTATGGGCAAAAAAACAGCAAGTTGACATCCAGTTTGTTGTACTGCCTTGGCTCGAAACACTAAGCCAAGTAGCTAAAGGTAAAGTAGATATTCATGGTGGCTTAACCATTTTAGACTCTCGCCGTAAAACACTTGCTTTTACCAGCCCACTTTTTCATGTTTACACTCACCTTTATGTACATCAACAACTCAATACTGTTGATAGCCTTGCCGATCTAAAACCCTATAGTATTGGTGTCGTTGAAGGCTCAGCTCATATTGAGAAATTAAAAAAATACCATCCTGATTTAGCCTTGAAAACTTATGGTAATCGCCACGATTTATACCGAGCAGCGTTAAATAACGAAATCTTAGTTTTCACTGGTTTAGAAAAGCTCGCCGATAACTTCCCTGATTATGATAGTTTACGACAACGCTTCCCTGTACATAAGGTTTTACGCTATCAACAAGGTGATTACGGTGTTGCTGTTGCAAAGAATAACCCAGCCTTACTCGACTTCATTGAACAAGGCTTTGAAAAAATATCAAGGCAAGAAAGAGCAGCCATTGAGCGGAAATGGCTAGGTTTAGATAAACAAAAAGATAGTTTACTAGTGGCCTTTTCATCACATTACCCTCCTTATATGGGGGTAAGTCCATCGGGAGATCCGCAAGGGTTACTGATAGACGTATGGCGTTTATGGTCTAAAAATGTCGGGATTAATGTTGAGTTTGTCGCTCGTGATATGGCCGAAGGGCTAGACCTAATTGCTGAGCAAAAAGCGGATGTGCTTTTGGTCTATCCGGACCATGCTAACGCTCCTCAAAATACATTGTTTGCCAAACCCATTTATTTATCAAATTCTCAAGTTTTTGTCAGTAAAACAATTAAAGATATTGAAGGGAATAGAATTCACTCCCTCGAACAGTTTTCTCAGCAGTTTAGTCAACATATTATTGGTATTTGGCAAGGCTCTACTTTTAGAGATCAATTTATTACCCAATACCCGCAAATTAATATCCGCGATTTTAGTAGTCTCAGTACTATGTTAAATGCCGCAGAGCAGGGTGAAATATCAGGTTTTGTGGGATTAGTTGACCTAATTAATGCCAGGTTAGTGCAAAGTAATTTACAGGCATTTTTCTATCGTCTAGATAGTCCCGTTATTACCTTGAATTTATCACCGGTAATCCATCATAAAAATCATAAATTGACGCAAATAATTAACAAAGGCTTTAGTGAATTAGATATTAATGCCCTTATTCAAATTGAAGAACGTTGGTTAAATGGTAATGCCGGAGAATATTATTATAAAAACAAAGCACAAAAAATCACGTTGAATGAAGAAGAAACAGCCTTTTTAGCGGAACGAAAAAAAATTAATTTAGGTATTGTTAAACAATTATCACCCATTGAATTTATTGATGAACACGGTGATTTTTCAGGTATTAACCGTGATGTCATTAATTTAATTAAGGAAAGAACCAGTATTGATTTTAACTATGTGGTTTTTGATACCTGGCAGCAGTTATATGACGCATTATTAGCCGATGAAATAGACATGCTTGGTAGCATCACGCCAACCGCTGAACGTAAAAAATTGATGCTGTTTTCTGAAAACTATTGGCAAATGCCCTGGGTAATGGTGCATCCGCAATATTTTGGCCGTAAAACCAAGCTTGAAGATTTTTATGGTAAGCAAGTGGCAATTGTTAAAGGCTATTACTTAATTGCTAACTTAAGGAAAAAGCATCCATTAATTACGTTTAAATTAGTGGATAATCGAGAGCAAGCATTAGTCGCACTGCAGCAAGAGCGTATTGATGGCTTTATCACCACAATGGCCTCTGCATCACAACTATTGAAGCAAGAAAACATTGTTACCTTGATGATCTCTATGATGGAAGATGTCAGCTTAGATCAAAGTCATTTTGCTATCAACAAACAGCTGCCGTTATTGAAGGATATTATCAATAAAGGTCTATTGACGATTACAGAAAAAGAAAAGCAAATAATTTACGACAACTGGTTTACTTTGGCAATAAAAACCGGCCTCGATAAAAGTGTCGTATTACAAGTCGGCGCGCAAATTGGCGTGATCATTTTGTTAGTTTTAGGTTTTATTGTTATGTGGAATAGACGCTTGCAAGTTGAAATTAAGCATCGGGAGCAGCTTGAAAAAATAATGAAGCATATGGCAACGCATGATGAGCTAACCGGGCTTGCTAATAGAGTACTATTGAAGGATAGGTTAAGTACGGCGATACAATTTCATCAACGCCAAGCCCTTAAAATGGCGGTGTTATTTATCGATTTAGATGGCTTTAAAAATATTAATGATACCCATGGTCATGATGTTGGTGATGAACTATTGCAACAAGTTGCTTTGCGCTTGCAAGGGTGTGTGAGAAGTTCAGATACCGTAGTACGTTTTGGTGGCGATGAATTTGTGTTATTACTCACCGGTTTGCATAGTCCCAATGAAGCGGCCTATGTTGCTGAAAAAGTATTAAGGCTGATGCAAAAAGAGTTTGAACTTTCTAAAAGAGAGGAAAAAACTAACGCCTTTATCGGCTGTAGTATTGGAATTGCCATGTATCCTGCTGATGGTGATAATGATATCGATCTACTTAAAATAGCCGATACAATGATGTACAAGGTAAAAGCTGCCGGTAAAAATCACTATCTATTTAATTAGCCATTATTAGCATAGTTTTTAAAGAAACAAAAAATAACCACCGAGATATTTGTGAGTTTAAAATATCATTGTTGTGCCTTTAATTAGCGCATCTGCCTGTTCTAGGTGACATTAACAATCATTGCTTTATAATGTGGCAAAAATTATCCTGACAAGCGCTAGTTAGCGTTTGTTAATAAATAGAATTGGTATAGGACAAAATACATGCGCAGTCTTTATTGTGGTGAAGTAAACGAGTCTCACATCGGGCAAGAAATAACTTTATGTGGTTGGGTTAACAAACGTCGTGATTTAGGCGCTGTGATCTTTTTAGATTTACGTGACCGTGAAGGCCTTGTACAAGTTGTTTATGATCCAGATTTACCTGAAGTGATTAAAAAAGCTAATACCTTACGCAATGAATTTTGTGTACAAATTAAAGGTAAAGTTCGCGCTCGTCCTGAAGGACAAGTAAATAAAGGCATGAAAACTGGTGGTATTGAAGTTCTTGGCTTAGAACTTACCATTTTAAATAAGTCGGCACCACTGCCATTAGATTCAAATCAAACTAACTCAGAAGAGTTAAGATTAAAGTATCGTTACCTTGATTTACGTCGTGTTGAAATGACCGAACGTTTACGTTTTCGCGCTAAAGTTACTTCAGCAGTACGAAGCTCACTAGAAGCTCAAGGTTTCTTAGATATTGAAACACCTATTCTTACTGCGGCAACACCTGAAGGTGCTCGTGATTATTTAGTACCAAGTCGTACTCATAAAGGTCAATTTTTTGCTTTACCACAATCACCACAATTATTTAAACAATTGTTGATGATGTCAGGTATGGAACGTTACTATCAAATCGTTAAATGTTTCCGTGATGAAGATTTACGTGCTGACAGACAGCCAGAATTCACTCAAATAGATATTGAGACCTCGTTCATGAGTAGTGATCAGGTTATGGCTATTACCGAAACTATGATCCGTGATTTGTTTAAAACCATGTTAGATGTTGACTTAGGTGACTTCCCTCGCATGTCTTACCACGAGGCAATGACTCGTTTTGGTAGTGATAAACCTGATTTACGTAATCCATTAGAGCTAGTGGATGTTGCTGATATTTTAAAAGATGTAGAATTTAAAGTATTCTCAGGACCGGCTAACGATGAAAAAGGTCGTGTTGCGGTTATTTGTGTACCACAAGGTGCAGCTAAATTCTCACGTAAAGGTCTTGACGATTTAACTAAGTTTGTTGGCATTTACGGCGCCAAAGGCATGCCTTGGTTAAAAGTTAACGATATCGATGCTGCGCTTACTACGGGTGTTGAAGGTTTACAGTCGCCGATTCTAAAATTCTTATCTAGTGATGAAGCTATTGCGTTATTAAAACGTGTTAACGCGAAAACAGGCGATATTATCTTCTTCGGTTCAGACAAGTATAATGTTGTTACTGAATCTTTAGGCGCACTTCGCCTTAAATTAGGTGAAGACTTAGATTTACTTGAAGGTGAGTGGAAACCTTTATGGGTTGTTGACTTCCCTATGTTTGAAGAAGTTGATGGCGGAATGCACGCTATTCATCATCCATTTACCGCACCAACTAATTTAACCGCAGCAGAGTTAGAGGCTAACCCAGTTGGCGCTTTATCTGACGCTTATGACATGGTGTTAAATGGTTGTGAATTGGGTGGTGGCTCTGTACGTATCCATAAGCAAGATATGCAAGCATCGGTCTTTAGAATTTTAGGCATCAGTGATGAAGAAGCAGAAGAGAAGTTTGGCTTCTTACTTGAAGCACTACAATATGGTGCGCCGCCACATGCTGGTTTAGCATTTGGTTTAGACCGTCTTGTTATGTTAATGACAGGTGCAAGTTCAATCCGTGAGGTTATGGCTTTCCCTAAAACCACGACCGCCGCTTGTCCACTAACTAATGCACCGGGCAAAGCTAACCCAGAGCAATTAAAAGAGCTAGGTATAGCAACAATCAAAGAAGCAAAGAAAGAACAAGCTTCAGAAGAGTAATAGCTTTAACTATTAATCGTTTGCTGAAATACTAATAAAAAGCGTATTGAGGGTTTCCCATCAATACGCTTTTTCATATCCAAGCCACCTCAAAATGCAGGATTCAGCTGGAATTATAAACGTCTTTAGGCAAGGTATTGATTGAAGGTAATAGTTATTCAGGAGAATATGCTCCTGCATTCTCTATTAAGTCGCTTGGGTATATACACTCAATTTGTTAAGCCTCTTTCAGATTTTAAGGTATTAAATGACAATTATTTTAGGTATTGACCCCGGTTCCCGCTTTACTGGTTATGGCGTTATCAAACAAGAGAGTCGACAGCTTACGTATCTGGGCAGTGGTTGTATTAAGGCTTTAAGTCAGGGCGAGGATTTAGCGTCACGGTTACAAACGATTTTTGCCGGTGTTTCTGAGATAATTATTCAATTTAAGCCGGATATGTTTGCCATTGAACAAGTTTTTATGGGGGTAAACCCTGGCGGCGCGCTGAAACTTGGCCAAGCACGTGGTGCT
>JALJPA010000400.1 GCA_022969215.1 Colwellia sp.
TGTACTTGATGTCGATACTGAACGAGCATTAGCTGATCGGTTAAAAGGTATCGTTTTAGAAATTAGGTCTTTAGCGGTAGATAGCCGCACTCGTATAGACAAAATATCACAACCTAACAACCACTCTATTGTGATTGATTTTGGCCAAACTAATGAAGGCACTAAGCAAGAAAATAAAGATGTTCTGTTAAGTAAAATTAAGAAAAATCATCCTGAGTTAACTCAAAGTAAAGGGGATGATAATCAAATTTTTTTGACTTACTCCTTACAAGAGCAAGTCAAGTTTCGTCAAGAAACCATGCAGCAAACGCTTAAAACCATGAGAGGGCGAATAGAAGAGTTAGGTATCACTGAAGCGGTAACCCAAAAGCAAGGAAAAAATAGAATCCGCATTGAGTTACCAGGTGTCCATGATCCCGAAGCCGCCAAAAGGATTATTGGTGCTACGGCTTCACTAGACTTTTATCAAATGGCTGCTAATTCCAATAGTGTCGGTATTATGCAAATGCTTGATGACAATGGGCGAAAGCTAAGAATGAATGCTCAGGTGGTATTCTCGGGGAGCCATATTAAAAATGCTAAATCAGGTAAAGATGAAATGGGCATGCCATTAGTAAACCTGACTTTGGATAGTGTTGGTGGTAAGAAAATGTCTATGTTCTCTAAAAAGAATATTGGTAAACCAATGGTAACGGTATTTTCTGAGTTTTATCGAGATGCGAAAGATGAAATGGTTAAGAAAAGTAAGGTCATTAATGTGGCTACTATCCAACAGCATTTAGGCTCAAAATTTAGTATTACCAATATGTCTAGTCCACAAGCGGCACAAGAACTGGCTTTATTATTACGAGCGGGATCATTGACTGCACCGGTAACCATAGTAAAGCAGCGTAGCATAGAAGCGACTCTCGGCGAGGATAATATAGAGCATGGAATTAAAGCGTTAACCATAGGCATTTCTTTTACTTTATTGTTTATGACCTTTTGGTATCGCACCTTAGGCGTTATCGCCAATGTAGCATTGGCATTAAATTTAGTTAGTTTACTTGGCTTAATGTCACTCCTTCCTGGCGCGGTACTGACACTTCCGGGGATAGCCGGTTTAGTGTTAACGGTAGGTATGGCAGTTGATACCAATGTACTTATTTTTGAAAGGATAAAAGAAGAATTAAAGCGGGGTCGCCAAGTACTCTCTGCAATTGAAAGCGGTTATAAAAGTGCATTTTCAACCATTCTCGATGCCAATATTACGACCTTGATCACCGGGGTAATTTTATATTCCATCGGTTATGGTCCGGTCAAAGGTTTTGCCATCATTTTATGTTTAGGAATCTTAACCAGTATGTTCACTGGGGTATTCGTTTCAAAAGCGTTAACTAACTTATTAATTCGTGATAACAAGGCGCAACTACTTGGAGTTAAATTATGAATAACTTCACTTTAAAGCTAACAAAAAACTTGAGTAAGCTTCGCATTATAAGTGCCTATTTTGCTGTAATAATGGTGCTAATTTCTTTATTGGGTTTATTTAACCACGGACTTAACCTTGGTTTAGATTTTACTGGCGGATACTTAACCGAGTTCTCTACACAACAATCGATAACTCAGCACAAAATGTCAGGGTTATTAACGTCATATTTACCAGATTCATTTCAGTTATCTTCTGCCGATAATGGTACCCATTGGAGCGTACAGCAAGCGGATAATGATCTGAGCTTAAAAGGAAAAGCATGGTTAAGTGAGTTTTCGCAGCAAAGTGGCTTAACCATCACCCCGCAAGACTCCATTTATATCGGTAGCCAAGTAGGTGAGGAGTTAATTAACCAAGGTGGACTCGCGTTATTAACTGCGGTGATGGTTATACTACTCTACTTATCTTTACGGTTTGAATGGCGCTTGGCTGCCGGCTCTGTCATTGCACTTTTCCATGACGTGATTATTGTACTTGGACTCTTTGCCTGGTTTGATATTTCATTTGATTTAACCATTTTAGCAAGTTTACTGGCAATTATAGGTTATTCACTAAATGATTCGATTATTATCGGTGACAAGGTTCGAGAAATAATGAAAAGAACGAATGATAAGAATATAGATAGCATTATTAACCAGGCGATAAAATCAACCATCGCTCGCACCTTGATAACTTCTGGAACTACGCTCACAACGATATTAGCAATATGGATTTTTGCTGGTGAATCATTATCTGGCTTTGCTATTGCGCTATTTTTAGGCGTTTTAGTTGGTACTTTTTCTTCTATTGCTATTTCGGCGACAGTGCCACAGTTACTGGGACTTACTGCTGATTACTATCACAAAAAAGAACAGGAGGTTTGTCAATTACCCTAATTGAGTTTTAGGGCTAATTGCTAATTTTAGGGGATCTAGCTACTGACTTTATGATTGATAGCTAGATACTTTGAGGCAGGTTCTTTGAGGTAGATATTAACTGCCAATAATTCATATCCAAGAAGGGCAGGGTATTATCAGTTGATAAAGTCGTTCTCTTAATAGTATTTGTTCAGCCTTTG
>JALJPA010000401.1 GCA_022969215.1 Colwellia sp.
TTAATAATTGTAATAAAAGGCAATGATATGACTTACACCTTAGCTGAAATAGCTATCAAGCTAGATGCTAAATTGGTAGTGCCAGCAGAGCTAGATGACGAAAAATCGGCTTCAACTCAAATAAGTGGTTTAGCAACGCTAGTAAATGCAGCATGCGGGCAGGTGGCTTTTTTATCTAATAGCAAATACCAGCAACAACTTAGTTCAACCAAGGCGAGCGCAGTTATTGTTACTGCCGACGCCGTTGAATCCTGTCCTGTCAGTGCTTTAGTGATGGATAATCCTTATATGGGTTATGCCATTCTTGCTAATTTACTTAACAGCACACCAAAAGTAGCTTGTGGTATCCATGCAAGTGCCGTTATTGCTGATGATGTTTCTATCGGTAAAAATGTCAGTGTTGGCGCTAATGCCGTCATTGAATCAGGGGCTCAATTAGCTGATAACGTCAGTATTGGTGCGGGCTGCTTTATTGGTCAAGAGGTAAAAATTGGCGAAGCAACTACGCTTTGGGCAAATATTACTATTTATCATCAAGTTCAAATTGGTCACCATTGCTTAATTCAGGCTAATACCGTTATTGGCTCTGATGGCTTTGGCTATGCTCCGGTGAAGGGCCCATACAAATGGCATAAAATCCCCCAGCTGGGTAGTGTTATTATTGGCAATCACGTTGAAATTGGTGCTAGTACTACTATTGATCGTGGTGCACTAGATAATACCGAAATACGAGACGGAGTGATTTTAGATAACCAAATACAAATTGCCCATAATGTTATCGTTGGTGAAAACACCGCGATGGCGGCTTGTAGTGTCATTGCGGGTAGTACAATAGTGGGTAAAAATTGCACCATTGCTGGTTTGGTTGGCGTAAATGGCCATATCAATATTGCCGACAACTGTGTCTTTACCGGTATGGCTATGGTAACCAAAGATATGCCTCACGCAGGTGTTTACTCTTCTGGTATGCCAGTAGTTCCAAATAAAGAATGGAATAAAACCAATGCTAGGGTTAAACGCCTTGATAGCTTAACGAAACGAGTGAAAGAGTTAGAAAAATTACTCGTGAATAACTAGCTATTAACCCCGCCAATGCGTAAAATACGGCAAAGTCTCTTCCATCACCCAAGATGATGCGGACGTATATATAGTAAGCGATTAGGTCTCTATTAACCAATCGCACTAGCCAACAAGGAATATTCATTTGGAAACTGTAAAAAAACCAATCGATCTTAACGAAATAAAAACATTGATACCGCACAGATACCCAATGTTATTAGTTGATAAAGTTATAGATCATGAACCAGGGAAATCGTTACATGCTATTAAAAATGTAACGATAAACGAACCTGTTTTTACTGGCCATTTTCCTGAGTTAGCAATATTTCCTGGTGTTTTAATTTTAGAAGCCTTAGCACAGGCAACGGGTATCCTTGGTTTTAAAAGTACAGAAGGTCGTGACGATAATGAAATGTACCTTTTTGCTTCAATAGACAAGGCTAGGTTTAAAAAGCCGGTATTACCCGGTGATACCATGCATTTACATGTTGAACTGCTTAAAGAGCGTCGAGGCATGTGGAAGTTTTATGGTGAGGCAAGAGTTGATGGCAAGGTCGTTTGTAGTGCCAATCTTATGTGTGCACGTCGCGTTTTATAATTTTATTTCTAATAAACGCTCATTTATCCAGTAGAAGATTAAACATATGATTCATCCCCAAGCTATTATTGAACCAGGTGCAGTTATTGGCGAAAATGTTTCCATAGGTCCTTGGACTTATATTGCCAGCAATGTTGTTATTGGCGATAACTGTGAAATTAGCTCCCATGTGGTTATTAATGGCCCAACACGGTTAGGTAAAGGTAACCGTATTTTTCAATTCGCCAGTATTGGTGAAGACTGTCAGGATCTTAAATACGCAGGTGAACCAACAGAGTTAGTTATTGGTGACAATAATACCTTTCGTGAGTCATGTACTATTCATCGCGGTACGATTCAAGATAATAGTATTACTAAAATAGGCAGTAATAATTTATTTATGGCTTATACCCACGTTGCCCACGATTGTATAGTTGGCAGCCATTGTATTTTTGCTAATAATGCTTCTATTGCTGGTCATGTTCACGTTGGTGATCATGCCATTATTGGTGGCATGGTAGGAGTACATCAGTTCTGTCGTATTGGCGCCCATAGCTTTATAGCCGGTAATGCCTTAATACTTAAAGATGTGCCTGCCTATGTTATGGCGTCAGGGCAACCAGCAAAACCTTTTGGTTTAAATAGTGAAGGGCTAAAGCGTCGTGGCTTTAGTAAAGAAACTATCTTAACCATTAAACGTGCTTATAAGATCATGTACCGCCAAGGTTTTTCCGTTGATGAAGCATTAAAGCTAATCAGCGAAATGCCAGCACAATCCCCAGAATTACAACTATTTTGTGATTCAATCAAAGAATCTAATCGCGGCATCATTCGTTACACTTAGTACATTAAATTTGGTACCTTAAATTTGGTACCTTAA
>JALJPA010000402.1 GCA_022969215.1 Colwellia sp.
TGAGGGTGCTCAAGGCGAGTCACTAAATCAAGATACTTTTTTCCAGACTATAGTTATAGGTAATGACGTAGAGGTAGAAATTAAGTACACAGACAATGGCTGGTTGGCATTAGAGGTTGAAGTTGATGGTGAAGAAAAAGATAACGAGGTTAAATTAGTAGGCACTATTGATAATTTTACTAATATATTCAGCTTTACTGTTAACGGCCATCAAGTTATGACTAACTTGCAGACTGAATATGACAATGTTAGTGCTAGTGACCTAAAAAAAGGTGCATTGATTGAAGTTGAAGGCCAAATGAATGGCGATAAGCTCATTGCTGACGAAATTGATTTTATCGAAACTGAAGTAAACTGATAGCTTTTAACAAATCTCATTTAATCAAAGCAAAGCCGCTGTTAATGACTTAACCGCGGCTTCTTTGTAGGTCTAGGTTTAGCTATAAGTATAGCTGTATTAACTTATAGGCTTTTCTATTTCATTAATGCCTTCTTGGACCATTTCACTTACATGTTCAAGCTTGGCGGCAATAACTGTTTGCGCATCAAACAAGCCACGGTTATAAAAATAAGCACCAACTTCCCTAGAGAAAAAATCTAATAAAAATTCGGCATCAAACTGGCCAAGGTCTTGGTCGAGCTCTTTAACAAAGTAGCCTTGGATCTTCGCTACTAATTGCTCTGTTTCAGAGCTGGAAAATTTAATGTTACTCATAATAAACCTGTAAAAAAGGAGATCATGTCAATGCTTAGTGGTGTCTTAGTAGTATACCAAATCGAGAATTAAAGGAGCAATGCTTTCAATCGTATTTGACTGCTATGTGTTTAAAAAGTGTAAGTTTATTAATCTATTAATAGACGTGGTATGACTTTAATGACATATTCACTTTGCATTTTAAGGGACAATAAAATAATAAGGATATTAAGCTGATGAAACTATCAAAGCTATCAAAGCTATCAAAGCTATCAGGTCTAGCAACTTTTCTGCTCAGTAATGCCGTATTTGCACAGAGCTACCAGTCTTTTTCTACCATAAGTTATTCACATGCTAGTTACTCAAACAACACCCCTGAATATAATATTTACAGTAAAAGTGACTCGGATGCATTTTCGATATATAGCCAATACTTTTTTGATGAAAAAGAAGCTTTAGGGCCGTTAAACGAATTTGATTACATCAATACTAGTAGTAGTGTTTCTGCTTCGGCAAGCAATAGTAGTGGCGATCATTTCTCTTCATATAATGGCAATGCTGTTGATGTGAATACTCGTTCTCAAAATGTTCATATTGGCGGTGAGTGGATAACCTATAATGTTATCCTTGGTGCAAGTTATAGCCATAAGAACATAGAAGCTAAAAGAGACATCTCTTCTGATTACAGTGATAACTCTTATTCAGCATCGTTAGGTTATTTACTTACTGATGACTTAGTGGTTCGTGCGAATTATAATGACGGTGGTGATGGCGATGACTTTTTTAGTTATAGTGCCAGCTATAACTGGCAACTAGCAGGAACTGACTATATTGGTTTTAGGTATAATGTTGATGAGGATTTTGATATTCACAACCTCTCTACTCGCTACTTTTTCGGCATAGCAGAGCAAAGTTATTTAGTACTCGGTGGTAATTACACCTTAGATAACAGTGATAACTTTTTTGCCGATGATAGCTGGCAAGTTAATGCTAGTTATTATTATGATATCAAAACATCTATTTCAGCTACTTATGGTGAGGATGATTTTTACAGCGTCAGTGGCAGTTATTTCATTAACAACAACTACTCTGTACAAGCCGGTTATCATTCAGTTGGCAGAGATAGATTTGCCAAAGGTAAATTTACAAGTGAATCAGATGGTTACTTCGTTAGTTTTTCCGCGCAATTTTAGTTAGGTCATCACTTAAGTCATAAGCTAAAGGTTAATAGAAAAATAACTGCTATTACCTTGAGGTAATAGTGGTTTTTTAATAAAAATTAACGAAGGCGTTATGCTTAATTTACTAATAATATTATATATAATCCACCGGCAGGGCCGTGGTATATTTAATCTCTTCCATGGCGAAACTAGAGCTAATATCAGAAAAATCTACCTTGGTAATTAGTTCTTTATAAAAGCGATCGTATGCTTTCATATCTGGCACAACTACGCGCAGCAAGTAATCAACATCGCCACTCATTCGATAGAACTCGACAATTTCAGGGAAGTCTTGTGCAACTTGGGCAAATTTTGCTAACCAAGCTGGGTTATGTTGATTGGTTTTCACCATGACAAAAATAGACAGACCAACATTTAATTTTTCGGGATCTGCTAGCGCAACTCGACCTTTAATTATGCCTGATTTTTCCATTGCTTGAATTCTACGCCAACAAGGGGTGGTCGATAGTCCAACTCGCTCGGCGATGTCACTCGTTGAAAGGGTACAGTCTTTTTGTAAAATACTAAGAATGTGCTTGTCTAAAGAATCCATTTTATTACCTATGACTATTGAATAGAATTTAAAACTAAATTTTCACT
>JALJPA010000403.1 GCA_022969215.1 Colwellia sp.
CACTCACCGAAATCATTGGTGTTACCCCGTTAATTTCGACAATAACAGGGTCATGATCTGACGCTCTAAAAGGTCCGTCACTGTATAAACTGGTTAACTTATCTGCCGTTTTATATTCAGTGTTGTAATCAAGTATTGATGGTTCATCAGCGTTAATATGCCACTCACTTACTGCTACCACTTTCTTGTTTAAAGAGGCTGAAGCTAATATGTGGTCAAGGGAGCCAATTTCACCACCATAGGCATACGAATAAGCGGTATTACCTAATCTATCAGGGGCTAAATTTACAAAACCAGCAGTTTGTAAACTAGTGACGGGATCTTCTCTGTTATAAGCATTTAAGTCGCCAATAATTAAAACATCTTCATCAACAACACCGGTAGGGTGGGTCGCTAACCAAGCGCTAAGCGCTTCTGCAGCTTGTACCCGACGTAAGTTGTAACAGCCTTGGCCATCTAACTTATCTTCGTTTTCAACACCGCCACTACTTGAACAACCTTTTGAGCGGAAGTGATTGACAGATATTGTTAATTTTTCACCAGTCTCAGTTGCCCTAAAGCTTTGTGTCATCGGCGGTCTATTATGATACTCAAACGGGAAATCAACTAGGTAGCCAGCAGTACCAATTTCTGACACGGCTAGGTCGTTATAGATCATCGCGACTTTAATCTGATCGCCACCAAGTGCTTCAATGCCAGGATTAACGAAACTATAATGTACATCTGCAGGTGCTTGCGCATTCAGTCCATTAACTAGGTCTTGAATAGCACTGTTCTCACCAAAACCATCATTTTCCATTTCAAGCAAACCAATAATATCAGCGTTTAAATTGGTAATAGCCGATATTACTTTATCGCGTTGGCGGGTAAACTCTTCAGCGGTATCAGCACCGCGAGAAGTAGGGAAGCCTGCACCTAAACCATCGCCATTGAAATAATTCAATAAGTTAAAACTTGCGACACGTAAATTACCTTGCTCTGCTAGTTGAGGAAATTCATTGCGCTCATTTTCATGGATAAAGTTAGGCGCTGTGGTTGGTGTAATGCGGTATTTACCGTAACTGTAATCTAGTACACCGGTTAACTCAGTGACTTTGTCACCTAAACGTAAGGTATTAAATGCCGTTAAACCGCTTGTTGGGTAAATAATATCATCAGGGTTTTGACCACCAATACCATCATCCAAGGTAACTTTATTTAAACTATTAGTCGCAGCCAGCTCTGTTAGTTCGACCGAGCCAGGCAGATATAAGTTAGTAGGTACATAGATACGACCATTAGATAAGGTCACTTCACCGTAGCGGCCTAAATTATAATTATCTGTTACGGTTAGCTCAGTACTAATTGCAACTAGCATACCCTCTAAAGACTCTTGATGAGCTGCAGAAGTAAAAGGCAGTGTGACTAGCGTCGCGGCAATTGAACCAGCTCCACAAATAAGCGGCGCTTGATTAGCAACTAATTGAGTTTTACCATAATTTTCCTCAACGCTACCTTGTAGGCGAACAATGTCTCCTTCAGCGGGTAAATCAGCACCACTAAGGCTGACAAAAATACCTTCTGAGGTCATAGGCTCGTTATCTTGGTCGGCTTGCTCTTCTTGTAGAAAGAAGCCGTTACTGTCTGGTAATGTAGCACTGACAATACCTTCAACAATATGGATTTCATCAATAAGCGGCGAACTAAATTCACTGCCTTGTACCGCACTGATTAGAGTTGCAGCATCAAAACATTGACCAATATCTACAACAGGTCCTTGCCCGTCGTGAACGGTATGGCTACCAAGAGAACTGGTATTGTTATTACCTAAGCCTTGCCACTCTAGTGCAGGATCAAAGGCATCATCAATCACCACATCTCCGGCGTTAACACTTGCTTGTCTTACTAAAGTATTATCTTTAGTTTTGTTATCGCTGCTGCCCCATTGAGAGCCAGGGTCTTCACCAACACGACCAAATGAGTCGATGGTCTCACCATTTTTATAGAGCACATAAGCGTCATCACCATTGTGACTCAAATTGATACTGAGTTGGTCTGCTTGTGCCAAAATTTCACTATTGGCTCTTGGTTCGGCAATAACAAAGACATCACCGGCAGCTAAAATACCGGATAAATCAATAAGTGCACCTGATACACTGCCATTACTGAAGCGTTCAAGTTGATAACCTTCAGCGGCTAAATCAATATCTGCTGCTGATGGATTAAATAGCTCAAGTGCTTTGTTATAGCTACTGCCTTCAATGTATTCTGATATGAAAACTTCAGCAGGGGTAAAGGTATGTAAACCTAAATCATCAAAGACATCTTTACCGACACCTTGCCATTCATTGGCCGGATCAAATTCAGCATCAAATACCGTGTTACCACTTTGCACACTGGCTAAACGGCGTAGGGTATTATCCTTAGTTGTTGAGGTATCACTACCCCAAGCAGAGCCTGGATCTTCACCAACACGACCAAATGAGTCGACAACAACGCCGTCTTTGTATAATACATAAGCA
>JALJPA010000404.1 GCA_022969215.1 Colwellia sp.
AAGTTCTTAGCTAAAATTGCCAGCGATGAAAATAAACCTAATGGTCAATGTGTTATCACCCCTGATAAAGTGGCGAGCTTTGTTGAACAATTATCCCTAAAGAAAATACCGGGTATTGGCCCTAAAACTTTTGAGAAATTAAATCGGCTTGGTTTTGTAACCTGTGCGGATGTCCGCAAAAGTAATATTCGTTCGTTACAAAATATCGTCGGGAAATTTGCCAACAGTTTGTACTTAAAGGCCCATGGTGTCGATAACCGAGCTTTAGAGGTAAGTCGGCAGCGAAAGTCACTCGCCATTGAAACTACTTTGATGGAAGATATATCAACCCAAGATGAATGCCAGCTTGTTATTGAGTCGTTATACCAAAAACTATTGGTTCGACTTGCACCACACAGTAATAGAAAAATTATTAAGCAGGGCGTTAAGTTGAAGTTTGCCGACTTTAATCAGACAACTGTTGAGACCCAGAGTCATGACTGTCAGGAATTGCTTTTTAGTAATTTATTGTCAAAAGCCTATGGTAGAGCGAATAAGCGGGGAGTACGCCTTGTTGGCTTGACGCTTGGTTTTGCTGACAGTCCAGGTGAAAGCCAGCAGTTACAGCTTTCGCTGTAACATATCAACGACTCAGTGACGCTTTTAAATAAAAGCCATAACGATGAACTATCGACAAATTAGCTCGACTTATGTATTTTCAAACTTAGTCGAGTAACGAAAGATTTCCAGCTGGGGTATTTATACAGCCAGTGATACCGCTATTGAATCCTTCATAGAAAAATCATTTATCTAATGCACACCTTGTTAAGAGCAGGTGTCGAGACCAACCTAAACTTGTTTATATCTGGCTTTATATTGCTTATTCACTTATGTAAAAGGTATTAGCACAACAATTATTCAAAAAGTGCACGAAAGTTGTGAAATAGATTGGTATCTTCAAGCCTAGCTTGAGTATAATAAACGCTTTGGCGACAAGAGCTCTGTTGATGTCAACATTGATAGCAAGCTTGATAAATATGCATTAGAAAAATAACAAGCCAAGAAAACTCATTTTTACCATACCGCGGTTATTCCAGTGATGAAATTTTTGCGGTATTAGTTTGAATTACCGAAGGTGATTTGAGCCAAAATTTATATACACCCAGAATTTAATAGACCTAAATCGATTTGTTGAGTATCCCATGATTAAAAGCACCGCCGAAGTCCGTCAGGCATTTTTAGATTTTTATGCCACCAAACAACATCAAATAGTTAAAAGTAGCTCATTAGTACCAGGGAACGATGCCACGTTATTGTTTACTAACGCCGGTATGGTGCCATTTAAAGATGTATTTTTAGGTGCTGAAAAACGTAGTTATACCCGAGCAACCTCAGCACAACGTTGTGTGCGAGCGGGTGGTAAACATAACGATTTAGAAAATGTTGGCTACACTGCGCGTCATCATACTTTTTTCGAAATGCTAGGCAACTTCAGCTTTGGTGATTATTTCAAAGAAGAAGCTATTGGTTATGCGTGGGAGTTTTTAACTGTTGTTCTAGGCATACCAAAAGAAAAACTACTGGTTACCGTATATGCAACAGATGAAGAAGCTTTTTCATACTGGAAAGATGAAATAGGTGTACCAGAAGATAAAATAATCCGCATTGGTGATAAATCAGCGGATAAGAAGTATGAATCAGATAACTTCTGGTCAATGGGTGATACCGGTCCTTGTGGACCTTGTTCGGAAATATTCTTTGATCACGGTGCCGATATTTTTGGTGGTCCGCCGGGCTCGCCTGATGAAGACGGTGATCGTTTTATTGAAATTTGGAACATAGTATTTATGCAATATAACCGTCAAAGTGACGGTACTATGGAGCCATTACCTAATCCATCTATTGATACTGGTATGGGCTTAGAGCGTATTTCAGCCATTATGCAAAATGTGCATAGCAACTATGAAATTGATATTTTCCAAGCATTAATTAAAGATACCGCAGCGCTACTTAGTTGTAGCGATTTAGAGCATAAATCATTACGTGTTATTAGTGATCATATTCGTTCATGTAGTTTTTTAATTGTTGATGGTGTTGTGCCATCAAATGAAGGTCGTGGTTATGTACTGCGCCGTATTATTCGCCGTGCTATTCGCCATGGTCATAAATTAGAAGCTCAAGGGCATTTCTTCCATAAACTGGTTGCCTCGTTAATCGGACAAATGGGTGAAGCCTACCCTGAGTTAGTTCAGCAACAAGCTATTATTGAAAAACTATTACGTATAGAAGAAGAGCAATTTGGTCGTACTCTAGATCGCGGCATGATTTTACTTGAAGATATTTTAGCTAATTTATCTGGCGATACCATCAAGGGTGATGACGTCTTTAAGTTATATGATACTTATGGTTTTCCAGCTGATTTAACCGCTGATATTGCTCGTGAACGTCAATTGAAAATTGATCAAGACGGATTTATTGCTGCGATGAAACAGCAACGTGAACGCGCACAAAA
>JALJPA010000405.1 GCA_022969215.1 Colwellia sp.
GTTAAACGGACTCAATATTCAAGCAGCCGACCAACAATTACTAGTGCTGCAACAGGATAAATTGTATTTGCGCCGTTACTTCCAATTTGAAAGTGATTTGGGCCAAGCTATTAACATGCGCTTAGAGCAGCAATGTCAGTATGATAATGAACAAATTCAACAATGTCTTTCGGCTTTATTCCCGGATGAGCCGGCCCTAGAAATTGATTGGCAAAAGGTTGCTGTTGCTAATGCCATTAATAAAAACTTTAGTGTGATTGCTGGCGGACCAGGAACAGGTAAAACTTATACCGTTACTAAACTGTTAGCTGCACTCGTTATGTTGCAACAAGCAAGTGAACAGGGCGCACAGGCGCTGAACATTGCTCTAGTAGCACCCACAGGTAAAGCGGCACAACGCTTGTCAGAATCTATTGTTGACGCAATTACTGGTTTTAAAGACTTAATCGACGCCAAGGTATTGGCTGAAATCCCGACCCAAGCACAAACCGTTCATCGCCTATTAGGAGTATTACCCAATTCGCCTAATTTCAAACACCAAGAAGATAATCGCTTAGCCTATGACATTGTGCTGATAGATGAAGTCTCTATGGTTGATTTACCGTTAATGACCCGAATATTTCGAGGTCTAAAAGACAGCGCTAAAGTCATATTATTAGGTGATGCTGATCAATTGCCCTCTGTCGCTGCGGGTAGTGTCTTAGCGGATATAGCGCCGCGTCCACACGGCGGTTATAGCGTTGGCAATGGACAATACTTAACACAAGTGTGTCAGCTCGAAGCAGAGCAACTAAATCTGTATTTTTCAGGAAATAAACAAACTGAGCAAAGCCCACTAAGCAGTACGAATAGTCATAGCGCTAATACAAAGAGCAGCAATGTTGATTATCTATCATTTCTGGTTAAATCAAGACGATTTGATGGCAAAGGCGGTATTGGTTTAATTGCCAATAGTGTTATTCAAGGCGATGTTAACTGTAGTTGGCAGCTACTAAAAGATGCTCATAATCAAGATCCTGGCCAGTTAGTGCTGGCTCAAGGTGAGCTTGCTAGTTGGTTAGCACCTTTGGTGAAACAGTATTACCAACCGATTGAGTCTTGTAGTCATGTTAGCGAGGCCTTTGCCTTATTAGCACAATTTAGAGTGCTATGTGCTACTAGGCAAGGTGATTATGGTGTTGAGCGTCTAAATGAAGTGATCAAAAGCTATCTAGGAAAACATAACGCCCCTTATCAGCAAAACCAGCAAACGCTTTATCATGGTCAGCCCATTATGATTAATGAAAATGACTACCGCTTAGGTTTATACAATGGTGATATTGGCATTTTGTGGCGTATTGTCGACCAAGCAGGTAAAACTCATCTTATGGCGTGTTTTGAAGACAGTAACCTTGAGAAAACAGCCTTTGAAAGTAAAACAGGTGAGAGCACTGAAGGTGGCCAGCAAGCGATAAGACAAATACTGCCGTCACGTTTACCGAAATTTGAAAGTGTTTATGCCATGACCATTCATAAAACCCAAGGTAGTGAGTTTTCTCATGTTGCTTTTGTTCTTTCTGACGCAGAAAGTGAACAACTAAACAAGCAGCAAAGAGGTAGTAAGTTATTATCGCGAGAGCTACTTTACACCGGTATTACTCGGGCGAAAAAACAGCTGACCATAGCCGCTAACAAAGGGGTTTGGCAACAAGGTGTTAGCGGACAAGTTAAACGCCATTCTGGCTTAGTTTTATGCGCTAAGCGCGAAAAATGATAACATAGCGCTCAGTATTCGTTTTTATTTTACCTTTTATTTTACCTTTTATTTTTGATTTCTACTTCTAATAACTATCCAAGGATTTTAGTAAACCATGCAATTAATTGATATAAACAAAGCTCGTTATAGAAAACACCTAAATATTACCATTGTCGGCTTTATCAGCTCATTATTAGTGATGTCACTGCTTTTTGGCACTGTGCTTATAAGTCTATTTTCTAATGTTGGCGATGTGAATGAGCTAGTTAAAGGCGCAAGTGACATCATTGTTGATGGAGTACAAGCTGAGCCAGAGTCTAATTTTAGCTACAATTTACTTGGCGTTATCCTGGCATTACTTGCCAATGCGGCCATTTTACACAGCATTAAAAATAGTGAGTATTTTACTGAGATTTATTATGTTTGGCAGGTAAAGCAATTACAAAACCTTGTTTACCGTAAACTTAAAAAAATTAAACTTGCTGCTAAAGAGGGCGAGAAAAACGCTTTGATCATTTTATCTTTTTACTATCAGAGCCAAATTCAAATATATAACCTTGATGATAATACCATTACCTTATCCAGTATTGAAAAGCACTTAGCGAAAGTTAACGACATGATTGCGACCAGCGGTTTAACAATAATGCTGCCCAATTTGAAAAAAGTCTGCTAGCTTCTTATTAGAGATAAAGTTACGTCTCTATTT
>JALJPA010000406.1 GCA_022969215.1 Colwellia sp.
CCTTTAGTCACGCCAACTGTTTAAGTTCATTCCCCTAAAAATTCAAACCACTAACTTATATACAAACTCAGCTTGTTTGACTATATCGAGCAATATTATTGCGAACAAAATCAATGAAGGCTTTTAATCGTGCCGGCTGATATTTATCTTGTACATAAACCAGATAAAAAGGTGACTTAGGAATAGTCCAGTCACTGAAAACTGGCAGGAGTGTGCCATTGGCGATTTCTTTATGACAATAAAAATAGGGTAAACGTACTATGCCATTACCCGCTAAGGCGCTGCTTATCATGGCACGACCATTCTTACACTTGAACGAGCCTCCGACGCTAACATCAATATTTTTACTAGCTGTTTTAACATGGATAAAAGACCAGTTATTTAATGAACCTGTAATGCACTGATGCTGCTTTAGCTCTTTTGGATGTGATAATTGACCATTGTTTTGTAAATAACCTGGACTAACTAAGGTACATATTGAGATATCCATTAGCTTTTGTGCAATCAAGTTTGAGTCTTCAAGCTGCCCCATACGAAAGACAATATCAAACTCACCAGCAATCAAGTCCACACGTCGACTACTAAAATCAAGATTAACCTTAACGTCAGGGTATTGCTGAATAAAATCACTCACTAAAGGCGCAATTATATCTTCGCCGATATAACCGCCCACACAGTTAATGTTAATGAAGCCTTTCACAGTATCAGCGTCATTTATCGCTTGCTCAATAGCATAATCAACCCCATCAAACGAGCGGCTGCATTGTTCAAAGAAAAGCTTTCCCTGTTCTGTCAAACACTGTGTACGCGTGGTACGTATGATCAGCTTCACCGCAAGCGCAGATTCTAGTTGCGATAATTGCTTAGACAAATGTGAGCGTGAACATAAAATCTGCTCAGCCGCAGCAGTGAAGCTGCCTGCTTTAACAATTAAGACAAAAGCACGGATATCAGCAATATTTATATCGTCATTCATAACAGCTCAAATTCAGTTGATTGGTAATAGCACTATATTATCAAAACCATTATTAGATCGCATCTGTAAACAATGATGTAACTAACACACCATATATCAACAATCTCTTATTGCATAGAATAGCTGTATCACAAATAAGTAGTATTTAAGATTAACCAAATAAGTAGAGACATTATGAAAAAATTAGTTGTTATCACTGGTGCAAGTTCAGGTATCGGCCAAGCAGTTGCCAAACATTTTAGCGATCAGGAACACCCATTATTATTGATTGCCCGTCGGGTAGAGAACTTAGTAGCACTGGAGTTACCAAATACATTATGTGAACAAGTTGATGTAACCAATAAAGCCACATTTGATGCTGCGGTTGCTAAAGCCGAAGCACTTTATGGTCCAACAGATTGCCTGATAAATAATGCTGGCGTTATGTTATTAGGACAAGTTGATAGTCAGGATGCCAATGAATGGAAAAACATGTTTGATGTCAATGTCATCGGTTTATTAAATGGTATGCAGACTGTTTTATCACCGATGAAAGCGCGTAACACTGGCACAATTATTAATATCAGCTCTATTGCTGGCAGAAAAACCTTCGCTAACCATGCCGCATACACAGGCACTAAATTTGCTGTACATGCCATTTCAGAAAATGTTCGCGAAGAAGTCGCTGATAGCAATGTCCGTGTTATTACCATCGCCCCTGGCGCAGTAGAAACCGAGTTGTTGTCACATACAACCAGTGATGAAATCAAGGACGGTTATCAATCATGGAAAGAAAGCATGGGCGGCGCAATACAGCCTGAAGATATCGCTAATACGATCATGTTCGCCTACAGCCAACCACAAAATGTTTGTATTCGAGAAATAGTCATCGCAGCCACCAGACAGCAAGCTTAGAAATACCTGATTGCCATCAACAGATGATTGTTGAACTTAAAATAAGAGTGGTTAAATTCTATTTAGCCACTCTGATATTTATAGCCTACTGGCCATAACCTCTTATTAATGCAACTAAGCACTCGGTAACATTCTAAATTATTTCAATCCCTCAAGGGCTTTATTGATTCCTTTTAGATAAGCTATTATCATCGGGAGTTATTGGACAAGAGCTTTTCATATCCTTATGACTAATGAAAAATAATAAAAACAAAAATAAGACTCGCCAATAACGTTACTGACTGGTTTTGCCAGGCTTAGCAATAACAACACTAACAAAAATAATTTTAGTTATTTAAAAAAGGAATATAATATGAAATCTCTTAAGAACATCGCCTTAAAAACAGTACTAGCCGCTACTCTGGCACTTTCAGCAACGCAAGCAAGCGCTGACGGCTTCTATATCGGCGCAGGTATTTATAGCCCTGAAGTTGATTATGCCACGGTAAGTGATAGTGATACGGCGCCAGCATTTTTTCTAGGTTA
>JALJPA010000407.1 GCA_022969215.1 Colwellia sp.
AGTGGTTTCTAATTCTTTGAATTTGTGGGACATTAATGTAAATTAAATTTTAATTATGGAACGGACATTACTGAGCCGGCTCCATAATAAGCTGTTATATGCAGGTGCCTAAATGAATATTCTCGCAAATAAAACTCTTCTTATTTCTTTGATTTTACTTGGTTTGGGAATGTTATCTCTAATAGCCGAGAGTACCTTTTATCAATTTCTTGATAATGAAGGGGTTCTTCATGAGAGTATGTTCCTGCCACTCGGTATGATAAGTATTGTAGTTGGTATGTTGTTTTTATTATTTTTTATAATACAAAAAATACGATGTGCGTTTAACAAAAAATAAATTGCATATAACAAGGGTTTTCAAGTCGGACTCGTAACAGTTTGCTCGGTTCCACTTCGTTTCACATTTTAGTAAACTATTTCTCGCCGTTTAAAACGGTGTTAGGTGCAAAAGGAAGTCACGCATGAAAAACCCATCAACTTTATTAGTTGTTAACAACCTTCAAGAATCACTTCAGTTTTATACAAAATCTTTAGGCCTAGATTTAGTCGAAGAGCATTCTGATTGCATAAAGCTAAAAGCTGGCGACCATGAAGTAATTATGTTTCAAGGGACAATGGATTCAATTCAATATTCACATGGTTATAATGCTAATTCTACGTTATTGTTCACGGTTGATGATTTAGATAGCAAAATTAATCAACTAAAATCGCAAGGTGTAATTTTTGTTCATGAAACACCAAACCAAAATCGGTGGGGGCGTTATTCAGCCTTTAAAGACCCATCAGGTATTGTTCATGAGCTATTCGAACTTTGCACCTAACAAGCGCTTCAAAACTATGTCGCATTTTTTGCAAAAACACGCAAAAAAGTCACCACGATTTTTCCCCGTTTAAGCGGGCGTTATGTTTAAATATTTAAATCAAGTAAGGATCACTTTTGTAAACAATCACAAAATCACTTCTAGTTTCATTCGCTTTAGTCTTATCATCTCAAACATTAGCAAACGATAACTTTACCTTTGGTATGGGCGCTGGCACCTTTTATAGTGGTGTTGGTGTTGGTGTTGGTGTTAATGCAGGTATTCAATCTAAAAATGATTTGAAATATATATCTGCTGGTTGTGTTAGCTACTCTTCCATTTACGGTGGTACATGTGGTGTTGGTGTTGGTTGGGTCAAAACGGACATCTTTGATTTTCAAACCCCGAAACATGGTGTAAGTTTATATATTGGCGTCGTTGGGAGTGAGTTTGACAACCTTGCTCATGAGGCTGTGTATGGTGCCAGCTTAGGGTATCATTACTTTCTTAGAGGTATAGGGTATCATTACTTTCTTAGAGGTATAGGGAATCCCGGATTTAATTTTGGCTTTACTCTAGTCGCAGGAAATGAAAAAGATGGTGTAGGTGGTATTTTTCAGGCTGGTTATCAATTTTAAACATAACAAGCTAATTAATAAAGACAAAAAATAGTTGGCTGCTTTCGGGTTCAATTATAATAAGGCATGTGTAATGAGAGTATTGGTAACTGGATCTGCGGGTAGGGTTGGACGTGCAATCTATATCAAGCTCATGCGAACCCACGATGTGGTAGGTATTGATAAAACACCTTGTTCAACGGCAGACTTTGTTGGTGATATTCGTGATACAGAGTTAGTAACCAAAGCGTTAGAAGGTGTGGATGTTATCGTTCATACGGCTGCGCTTCATGCCCCACATGTTGGGTTACTCCCCGATGATGAATTTCAAACTATTAATGTGGACGCAACTGAAATGTTAGCCCTTGAAGGCATCAAAGTTGGAGTTAAGCATTTCGTATTTACAAGTACAACAGCACTGTATGGTTATGCATCAACACCTGAAGGTGTTGCAGGTTGGGTGAACGAACACGTAAAACCTCAACCCAAGTCTATCTATCACAAAAGTAAAGTACATGCCGAAAACAAGCTTAAAGCAATCTCAAACCTTTTCAGTCTTCCCGTGACAGTGTTACAAATGTCTAGGTGTTTTCCAGAGCCCGCGGATTTAATGGCTATATATCGGCTGACTCGTGGCATTGATGCTCGTGATGTGGCTAATGCTCATTTGTGTGCCATAAATAAACGCCCAAATGGCTTTCACCGTTTTATCATTTCAGGAGAAACTGCATTTACTCGCTCTGACTGTAAAGTTTTGTACTGTGAGGCTGATACCGTTATTAAGCAAAAGTGTCCCGAAATAGCTTTAGCTTTTGAACAAAGAGGGTGGGTACTGCCATTAAGTTTAGACCGTGTGTACGACTCTTCATCAGCGCAAGAGAAACTAGGTTGGTATCCTACTCATGGTTTTCAAAGCGTACTGGAAATGTTGGACAGTGAAACAGCAGAAGTTTT
>JALJPA010000408.1 GCA_022969215.1 Colwellia sp.
AAAGCAAAGGCCGATAATGAGTATTGCTCGATAATCCTTTTTACTCTTTGCTTGTACATGTTCAATACTATCTTTGTCAGCTTTGTCAGCTTTGTCAGCTTTGTCAGCTTTGTCAGCTTTGTCAGCTTTGTCAGCTTTGTCAGCTTTGTCAGCTTGCCGCTGCCTTGCGTAAAGCATAAAAGATATCAGGGTACCTGTTATCATAATACAAGCATTAAATATCCGTGATAAAGCCCAGGTAAAAGGAATGAAATCGGTATTTGCTGCTTGTGCTGAAATAATACGAGTGGCAGCTAACGTGTGAAAGGCATCGACTGAGCCAGCACAAAAAATTGCCATGCCCATTATAGGGATAGCAACATCACGATGGATACGGTAATGCACCAATGCCAGAATAAAAGTAAGTAAAGCTAAAACTACCGCAGACCATTCTAGTAATGTGTGATGAAGCGCTCCGGCAAGGGCATTAAACAAGTGGTTTGCTTCAATCGCTTGATTAGCTTTTAAGGCGGTGATGTTGGAAGAGAAGTCGAGGCCCAACAAATTGAGTAGGCTAGGTAATAAACACAATACCAGCACTATAACTAAGAAGTTTTTTTTCTTGCTATCAAAAAATGTGGTGTTAGTGATTGGATTAGTTACTTGTTGACCTGATATTTCTTTTGAATTACGTGCAAAATAAGCCGACATAGGGGTTCTTCCATGAGCCATATACTGCATGATGAGCTTATTAGTTTGTTAATTTATTACTCGTTAGAAAACAAGAGAAATTAACAAAAATAAATAAGAGGATACTTATAAGTTAGCACAGGGTTGAATATTCGCCATCAATTAGCGGCTATTTATATCAGCAATGTTTAGCTGTTATATTTATTGTTGCAGGGCGGCTTGTTTAGCTTGTTTTTTTTCTTTTCTACGTCGTTTAAAAAAAGCAGATAGCAGTTGGCTACAGTCTTCTTGCATTATATCTGAGCTTATTTCCAACTGGTGATTTAGCTGTGGATTATTGATTAGGTTAAAAGCACTACCTGCGGCGCCAGTCTTAAGGTCACTGCAGGCATAGACTAAGCGCTTTATTCTACTATGAACTAATAAGCCAGCACACATAGGGCAGGGCTCAAGCGTTACGTATAAAGTACAGTCTAGCAGTCGATAATTATTAAGAAATTGCCCCGCTTGCCTAATAGCATTCATTTCCGCATGGCTTGACGGATCGTTAAGCATAATAGACTGATTAAAGCCTTCAGCAATAATCTTGCCTTGATGCACTACCACAGCACCTACCGGAATTTCATCATGTTGCTCAGCTTGCTGAGCTAGCTCGAAGGCCCTTTGCATAAAAGTTAAATCAAGCTGACGTTGTTGCTCAGAACCTTCTGTTAGCGGCGAGATCGCTGGCGGTGTTAGTGTCATAAGAAAATCTCCAACAGGTCATTTAAATATCTTTGTCCTGTTGTCGTGACCAGCCAATATTCTTTATTGTCTCGCATTTCAAAAACCATGAGTTTCTTTTGTTGAGCTTCTTTAAGTAGCGGCAGTACGGAGCTGATTGTGAGCCCTGTGCTTTTTTGAAATTGCTCGACACTAAAAGCACGATGTAGTCTTAACTGGTTCATCATAAACTCAAATGGGCGGTCACTGTTATCGACTTCTGATAATTGATCTAAGTAATCTCGACTGTCATCCAAATAGCCTTTAGGGTGCTTAACCTTAACCGTACGCATTATTTTTTGTGTTCGGCTATCGGAAATCTTGCCATGAGCGCCACAACCAATGCCAAGGTAGTCGCCATATTGCCAGTAATTTATATTATGCTGGCATTGGTAACCTGGCTTAGCGTAAGCTGAAATCTCATATTGGATATAACCTGCTTCTTTAAGCAGTTCTACACCCCTATCTTGGATCTCCCACAAAACATCATCCACGGGTAATTTCGGTGGCTTAGAGTGGAAAATAGTATTAGGTTCAATCGTTAACTGATACCAAGAAATATGATGAGGGTTAAGGCTAATGGCGATTTTTAAGTCGTCTAAGGCATTATCCAAAGACTGGTTAGGTAAACCATGCATTAAATCTAAATTAAAACTGGTCACCCCGCTATCTGTGGCTAGTTTTGCCGCCGTTTTGGCTTGATTACTATCATGGATACGTCCGAGTTTTATCAACTTATCAGATGCAAAACTTTGTACGCCAATAGAAAGTCGAGTTACACCCGCATTGTAAAAGCCAATAAACTTGTCGGCTTCAACGGTACCTGGGTTAGCCTCTAGAGTGATTTCAATATCTGTTTTATGGTCAAAGCGACTCAGCACCTGTGTTAGTAGACTTTTAATTGATGCCGCTGAAA
>JALJPA010000409.1 GCA_022969215.1 Colwellia sp.
ACAATCGCGGCCTTCGAATTGATGTGGTACTAGCAACAAAAGATATGGCAGCACAATGTATTGAAGCTGACATTGATTATGAATTACGCGGCATTGAAAAACCTTCAGATCATGCACCTATTTGGTCAACATTTTCATAAGGTTCGCTATTGATGAGTACTGAAATTTTAGTCCCGAATATTGCCCAATACCGCTGCCCGCTGTGTCAACAAGCGTTATTACTTGTTGATAAGAGCTACCGTTGTGAAAATAAACATAGCTTTGATCAAGCCAAGCAAGGCTATGTTAATTTATTACCGGTTCAGTTTAAGCACTCAAAAGAGCCCGGCGATAACAAAGCCATGGTACAAGCTAGACGAGCCTTTTTAGATAAAGGCTATTACCAGCCTTTAATTGACAGTATGTTAGCGCTCTATAAAAAGTATGGCGACAAAAAAGCAGCAGTTTTTGATGCTGGTTGTGGTGAAGGCTTTTATACTCATCAGCATAAAACTGAGTTAAATAAGGTCTACGGCGTCGATATTGCCAAAGAAACCGTAAAAATTGCGGCGAAGCGCTATCAAAATTGCTTTTTTAGCGTGGCAACCCTGTCTGACCTACCTTTTAAGGATGAAAATTTTGGCTGGCTTTATAGTGTTTACGCACCCATTTTAGAAAATGAGTTTACCCGTATTTTGCAAGATAAAGGCTATTTGTTGACGGTTACCCCTGCTGATAATCATTTATTTGAACTGAAATCGCTGATATATCGCCAAGCGAATAAACATGACACGTCCAAGCTAGCCATTGAGCAATTAACCTTGGTTGAAGAACAGCGCTTAAACTACCCGATGAACTTCACCAATAGTGACGATGTGCTGAACTTATTAGCAATGACGCCCTTTGCCTTTAAAGCTAGTGAAGAGCTGATCAGCGAATTAAAGCAACAAAAAGAATTCAACTGCCAAGCGGATTTTGTCCTGCGTTTGTATCAAAAGAAATGATATTCAGAAAAAACAATAGTCAACAGAAATGGTAGTAAAAAGAATAGATAAGCCTTGGTAACTCACTTTAGGACGACAAGATTTTACGGCAACATACTTTTCCGCAACAATAAAAAAGTAGCGAGAGTTACTTTGTTGTCGCGAAAGTTAATTGTAAAAGTTGTGCAAGGTCTATATAGCGTGGTTTATACGTTGCTAACTTAGCAATAGCATTTTTGTTACTATAGCTATGACCATTATTTCGGTCATTGCTATGATCACCTTGCTCAGAAAATTGTTTTTTTCCCTGCTTTTTTACCTTCTCTAAACCACTGTGATACCAAGAAGCCAGCGATGGTGGTAACAACTTATCGGCTTTAACTCCGGAAAGAACTAATGCTTGTACCGGCATACTTATTAAAAACAAACCATAGACCAGTGCTTGCGGCAATGCATTTATCGCATTACTTATCGAGCCTTGGCCCATGGGATATCCAGAAGCGACATAAAGCTGCATAATTACAGTAAACATGGCTAAAGCAGGAAAATATCGACAAACAAAGCGGGCACTTTGTACTCCTCGATAATCTTCGAAATACAGGGTTAATTCTGGCTTGTCAGGCCAAAGGGATAAGTATTTTTTACCCAATTTAATGAGTTGTACAACAGAGATATTCATAACACTACTATAGCAGCTAGTGCTTATAAGCAACAGTTAGAAATGTAACTAACAGATTATTGCAAATATAAACAATTAAACGTCCACAAAACCGATTTTTATTGCCGTGCATCAAGATTTTTAAGCAACTCCAGCGCTATAATAAAGACTCTGTTATTGTTCTATATAATTATTGTTACATGTAATCATTTAATATCTATTCACTTTTTTAAAAGACAACAGACATGACTCAACAAAAAACGCATACCAAAGCCGCTGTTAAATCAGATGCCATTTTAGTGATCAACTGTGGCAGCTCTTCTGTTAAATTCTCTTTAATAAGGCCATTAAGTGGCGAAACCTTATTGTCAGGCTTAGCGGAATGTTTACTCAGCTCAGCAGCTGCAATCACCATCAAGCACCATGGAAAAAAACAGTCCTATAAACTAACCGCGCCTTTTAATCACCAAGCCGCATTGGCTGTCTTGGTAGAACAATTACAGCAATTGAACTTAGTGAAAGATATCAGCGCAATTGGCCATAGGGTTGTGCATTGTGGTGAGCAGTATTCAGAGCCGACATTACTTAACCCACAGGTAGAACAAGTTATTGGCGAGTTGGCAAAACTCGCGCCCTTACATAATCCAGCCAACCTTAACGGCATTAAAGCGTGCCAGCAAGCTTTTGCCGACTTACC
>JALJPA010000041.1 GCA_022969215.1 Colwellia sp.
ACCATTCATGAATATGCGCATTCATTACATCTACTTGGTTTAGATTATGTATTCCCTGGCTTTAGCTCAAGGTTACAATCAGCTCATGCAAATGCTAATTACTACAGCCTTTGGGGTTCCGGTCATTATGCAATGAATGATTATAAAGAGTACTTCGCTGAAGGTGTGCAAAGTTTCTTTAATGCCAATATGGGTGGTGGTCCAAATACGCGTAGTGCACTACAAGCTGCAGATCCAACTTTGTATGGCATCATCTATGAAATTTTCGGTAACAGCCCTTTCTACCGTTCATGCCCATAAGGTGGCTTCGTTGATTTAGAAAAGTCTAGGCACTTCAGTTATTGAAGTGCCTCTACTCAGTACCCCAAGCTCTCACTAGTTTACTTAATTCATATCTTGTTGTGTCTTAGGGAATTATTTATTTTGACAATAATTCAACCTGGTCTGTCAGTGTTTACTAGGTATAAAGCAAAAGCCGCTATAGCAATATAGTGGCTTTTTTAGTGGTTCTAACTACTGAATCTAATTAATGAATTGAATTACTGAATCTAATTGCCCGCTGGAAACTTTTAAGGAAAAGCGACTTGCCGGAAATTGACTAGCTAACTTAGCTTGATAATTTCTTAGTTAAATAATATTATTTTTCATATAAATAGCTATGAAACGAAAACTGATTTCAATAGAGAAAATCAAGATGACATGGCATCAAATATAAAAATAATCACAAAAAAAGAAGTACCTCTAAACAGTACTTCTTATGATTTAACGATATGTTTGTTGTTACTCTTAGATTGGCAACTACTTACTAAAAATGATAGCAAATTTATTTTTATCCGCATCAAAAAAGTACGCCTCATGTTCACCAATGTCACTTGTTATGGGTTTTCCCGCACAGGTAGCCCCTAACCTTAACGCCACTTGATAAATCATAGCCACTTCAGCCGGAGAATCAGCTTGAAAGGCGACCGTCAATGAATGACTTTTCTTAGCTAACGATGATTTATTTTGCTCACATACCATTAAACCTACATTATCATTTCGGCATTTCCATAAAATTTTAGAATTATTTTTCCTGATCTTTTTGGCTCCAAATAAACCGAGAAATGCATCATAAAAAATTTCAGCATTTGATAAGTTTGCTGTGGGTAATATTATATTACTGATCATTTGATATCCTAAGTTAAAGTTAAAGTTAACATTAGTAATATTTACAAGGAATCTCAGACCATATAAGCAGTAAAGTCACCAACTGTAGTCTGACTGTTGCCAGCAGTCTTGTGGATGTAGTTAAAAATCATCACTAGCCCTTGTCATGAATAATTACCCGGAATATCTGCATTTAAACCCTAAAAACACCTACCGGATAAGTGATGGATAAATCCCCATTAAAAGGCACTAAAACTGCGTTAATACTTTTACCGCTATGTTATGCCAAAAAACATTGCTTAATTTTTAAATAATTCATTGTCATAGGTAGTAGTCACTTGGTCACCAAGTAACTATTTAGGGTAATCAACTTTAAAAATAAAATACTAAGCGTTTGTATTAACTTAATTTTAAACAGAAACACCAGCTACTTCCATTAGCAAAGTTGAGCTATTGACCCTAGCCGCCTCTTGGTTATTATTCCAACAACTTCATATGAAGCTGTATAAAAAAAATCAATAATAAGGGACAACTTATGAACTATCGATTATTCAATAGCGTATTATCGCTGATGAAAAATATCAGGGCATACGCCGCGATATTTTTATTCACCATGGGCTTACTCGTTCAAGTACAAGCAGCTAACTGTAGCCAGCTTAACCAACCGGTTAATTTGTCTGTGGTCAGCAATACTGGCACCGCAGTTACCATTCAATGGGATGATGTATATGGCGCCAATAGCTACCAATTACAAACTTATATCAATGGCGCTTATCAGCAAGTCTCCAGTACTAGCAATCAAGCAACCTTTACCAACCTAGCACAAGGCTATTACTACTTTAATGTTACCGCTGGCAATGCCTGTGGAGAACAAAGCACAGCAAGTGAATGGTTGGCGGTTGAACTAACCGGCATCGCCCAATGTGTGTCCCCCAACACACCAACAAACCTAGTTGAGTCAAACTTATCAGGTAATGGCTTTACCGCGAGTTGGGCCGCTGTATCAGGGGCTCAAAGCTATGAGTTACAGCAATGGCATGACTCTTCAGGCTGGTTAAACGTTAGTACAACAACAGCCACAACTTATGATTTTACTCAGCTTGATGCTGGTACAGAGTACATACGGGTAGGTGCCGTAAATGATTGCGGTGGCAGTGACTACAGTGGTTATATCACAGTGGTTATAAGTGGTGAGGTTACGATTGAATGCCCAAGCGAGTTAGCAAAAGCTGAAGGTTTAACGACCAGCAACATCACCAATAACGAATTCACTTTAACTTGGGCTACAGTTACTGATGCTGATAGTTATGACGTACAATTATGGCAAAATGGCGCTTGGTCGACACTCGATAACACCACTGAATTATCATATCAATTAACCAACCTTGCAATGAGTGCTACACAATATGTTCGCATTGTTGCCCGTATTGATTGTGACGAAACAATTACCAGTGAAAGCCAGTGGATAAGCGTTATCTATGATGACAGTGTAGTAATTTGTCCTGAAAGTTTAGCTAAAGCAACAAACTTAGTGATTAGCAATACCACTGCTGATTCGTTCATGATTACTTGGGATGCGGTCAACGATGCCGATAGTTATGATATTCAGTTATGGCAAAACAGCACTTGGGTAACAGTAGCAGATACAACCAACACCAGTTATCAGCTAACCGACTTGCCAGTAAGCTCAGCTCAATATGTGCGAATTGTTGCTAAAGGCAGTTGTGATAGAAGTTTAAGTAGCGAAAGTGCTTGGACTTTAGTTAACTTAGTAAACACCTGTCCTAGCCAACTATCAATTCCGACAGGCCTAATATTAAGTGGCGCCACTGACAGTAGCTTTAATGCACGTTGGAACTCGGTTTCAGGCGCAACCGCTTACAAAATTCAATTAGCCAGTAATGGTACTTGGCAAAGCCTAGCAACACAGACAAGTGTCAGTAAAACGATTAGTGGCTTAAGCAATGGTAGCTATCAAGTTAAAGTAGCCGCTATGTGTGACAATATTGAAAGTAATAACACTGCCGCACAAAGTATCGTTATTACTGCTCCGCAAAGCTGTAATTTACCTGATGTAAACGGTGGTATTGATATTGGTAAATACGGAGAATCTTTTGATGACTTCTCAGTAAGTGGTAATCTTTACGTACAAGGCAATGGCTTTAATCCAAGTAATTACACCATGAAAGTTACTTGCCAAGGTGATTACGGCCATGTCAGTAATGCTACTGATTACAACGATGATAACTACGTGCCGTTTTCCTATAGCTACTCTCACTTTGGCGCTCGCTCAAGCAATGTTGAATCTATTCAGTTTGAAGTGCGTAGCGGTGGTTATATGTCGCGTAAAACCCTGTCTTGGAACTTAAATTTAGGTACACAACAATCTCCAGTACAACCATATTGCGATAACATTAACCTAGATGCAGATGTTGATGGTATTCCTGATTGTGCTGAAGAAGCCGGAAAAACTTTCTTTGGCATGCCAGTACATACTTGGGGTGCACGTAAAGGTATCACTGACTTATTTATTGAAGTGGATTATATGAGCAAAGCCAGCTCAGGCGATCACGGTACCCAGCCAAGAAAAGAAGTCTTTGATAAAGTAAAAGATGTTTTTGCTAAACAAGGCTACGCGCTGCACTTTGATGTTGGCGGCTTATATGGCTCAGGCCCTGAAAATTATAATCTAGGTGGCGGTCAAGCGGTGCAATACTCTCCGTGGATTGGTCTCTCAGATTGGCGTAATGAATACAACGGTAACCACGCGGTACCGGGTATGAAAAACAATGATACTTACCCTGGAGTATTTAGTTACATGCCAGTTTATTTTGACAATAAACCAGAGCGTGCTCGGCTATTTTACTACGCCTTATTTGCCAGCTCACAAGCTGCCGGTGGTGAAGGCTCTTCAGGGCAAGCACCTGATTACTTCGATCACTACTTCTATGTTGCACTAGGCTCTCCATCACAAGCAACCAAGAGCCGCTGGTTCTTAAATGCTGATAATGATACTGAGTTAAACCGCATGATAAACAGTCAGTCTTCGGTATTTATGCATGAGTTAGGACATATATTAGGATTAAGTCATGGCGGTTGGCCTGACAGTTACCCTAACTATGAACCGAACTATAAGCCAAACTATACCAGTGTAATGAACTATGCCTACGCCTTAAGTGGTGTACCAAACAATGGTTTTGGTTTTACCGAAAATGAGATGATGCAAGACCGTCATTACGTGAGTGTCCGCCGTGATAAAAACGCTGGCTGTATGGCATTACTCGAAGATAAATACGGTGCAGGTGTTTCTCGTCGTAACTTCCCTGGCGGCTTAGAAACTAACTGGCAAAGTTATAATTTAGATTACTCTTATGGCGATCATGCCAGCTTTAGTGAAAGTAGTTTCAATGAGGCTTATGTACTTGGCGGCTTAGATCTTAATTGCGACGGCTCAGTCAGTAACCGCAATACCTCGTACAATATTAACTATGATACTCATGCGCCTGATTATGTTTCGGGTCGATATGACAATATGCGTGATTTTAATGACTGGGATAATATCTACCTTTATTACCGTCATTTAAATTACTCAACCGACGGTAACTTCTTAATGGCAGCTAATTTAGCGGCTAAACATGCCATTGAACCGGCGAATGTAGTGCCGGGGGCAATATCGTCACCGCAATCAGCGCCTATACCTAGTACTACTGCAGTGCCATTAAGGCCAGTGCAAACAACGACTAGACCAATTGGCGTACTAGAGCTGCCGATGTCTTTGCAAGACGCGGAAAAATAGCAGTATAAAGTTACAGGGATAAAAACATATCGAACACAATAATCATGATGCGCTTTTGCTTAGCGGCTTGGCTGTTTAACAGCTAAGCTAGCTAGCAATAGCGCATTATTTTTTCTAATAACTACTCTGCATAATTACTCAACATGCCTACTCAACATTAGTCCCCTGCTTTGCCGCACTATATTCTGCCTGCATAAATGCCCAAACAGCGATAATGCCCACAGCAGAAATCAAGATAAGCATATTCATAAAGCTAGACCAGCCACCGGCACTATCTGCCAACCTTCCGCCAATAAAAGCAAAAGCTGCACTGGCGGCAAAACCGAAGGCATCAATTAAACACACCAAAGTTGCACTATGACGACCGCCGTATTCAATGGAGAATATCGACATCGGCAAGTAATAAGCGGGGGAAATTGAAAAAGCGAAGATAAAAATTGCTCCCAGCGCCACTAGGTAATTCAATTGTGCGCTCAAATTAAACAAGGGTAAATATTGCAAGGTCAGCACGCTCAATAAACTCAGCATCAGCGATATGGTTAATACTGTCCGAATACCTCGTTTGGAAAAACGATCGTAAAAGGCGATTGCAGCCAACAGTCCGACCAAAGAGCCAACAGGAAAAACGGTAGAGGCCATTGCTGCCTGTGATGGCGTCAACTGGTAGCTTTCCATCAAGTAAATCGCGACAAAGTCCAAAAAGGCCATCATGCAAGTGAGCACCATTAACATGATCACCACCAGCCAAACCCTAGGACTTTTTGCAAAGTTCACTAGTCCCACAATTGTGCCGGTATCTTTGAGTGGGTGATTATATCTGTTCTCTAGCGCCAGTTTTTCTGCCCGATACGATTCAAGTTTAACCGTATCATGCTCAGTATGGGTATCACTCTCGGTATCAGTACTGAGCGTGATATCGCTAATAATATTGGCATTACTTTCATCTACTTTAAAAAAGTCAGGTTCTTCGGGTTTTTCTTGCAAATAAAAATAACAACCAACAAAAATAACCAGCGCAAAAGCTGCCGCGATAAACGCTACCATGCGCCAATGCATAAAGCTCAACAGCCAGCCAAAAAACAGAGTAGCCAGCACCACACTTAAGCGTGAACTGGTCGCGAGAATACTCCACACTCGACCATAACGTTGCGGATGATACCACTCACCTATCAATTTAGTCATACCCGGCCAACCGGAAGATTTAGTACAATAAAGCAGAAATGAAAAGCCAGTAAAGGCCATCACATTAGGTGAAAGTCCAAAGGCTATGATAAATAATGCGGTAAGAAAAATACCAATGAGTAAAGTAAAGCGCCCGCCAAATTTATCGGCAAATGGACCCCAAATCAGTTTACCTACCAGTGCACCTAAAGTGCCATAAGCGGCAAAGTCACCCAGATTAGTTTTTGATAAACCCAAAGTCTCATCCATAAGCAAGGCTGGACTGAGAATGGTGACCATTTGACGACAAATCATCATGGCGGCATAGCCCAAATACATGGCAATGATAATATTCATTTGTTGCGGGGGTCGGTTAGACATAATCTATCCCTAAACGGTTGTCACTAGTGTCGATGGCTATTATAAAGAGTGGCTATGGCTCTTTTAAGGTTGATGGCTAAGTCTTAACTTAAGTTGACACTAGGTTATTCAACCGCTTAGGTCAACTTAGCAGCAAATAAGCCTTGGCACAAACTACTCTTATTCTCAAAAATCAACTGTGAAAATTATTTTTAAAAATAGGGATGAAAAATTAAGCCAAGATTATTTCATCGGTGACTGACTGTTAACAACAGACTCCGAGGGTCTTAATGCTACTTTGATAATAATTTAATACTAATTTTATACTTATGTAATAAAAATCTATTTTGCTCACTTAGCATTAATCACCTGAAAAATTTGAATTTACTTCTATAATTACCCTTCTCACTACTTTTAAAATTTAATTTAAACAGGGATGTACAAAATGAACTCATTACCAAGCTCAAGCTCTTCTCATCCAGACTTAGACTGGAGCCAATTAAAAGAAACTATCTTAATGCTTAATTTGGCAGTGACTCAAATTGATCAATCTATGCATGAAGGCAATGCTTCTGTTTCGACTTTATCGACATCATTTACCGGTCTGGCGACAAATTTAAGTGATATTCAGAGCTCAATTGCACAATTCAGTCAACAAAATGAAAGCAGTGAAAAGATGAAAGAGATTATTGAAATCTCTACCTCTACTGCCCTAGATAAAGTACATTCAGCGATAATCGCCTTTCAGTTTTACGATAAACTTAGCCAAAGATTAGATCATGTCAGTGGAAGTCTTAGCTCTTTAACTGCGCTTATTAGCAATCCTGCAGATTTATACTCACCTATTGCTTGGCAAGCCTTACAAGAAACAATCCGTAGCAAATATACCATGGAAGAAGAACGCCGAATGTTTGATAAGGTTATTTCCGGCGTGCCTATTGAAGAAGCACTAATTGAATTTAACCAAGATATGGCAAACAAAAGTAATTCCGAAGAAGAGGAAATCGAACTATTTTAGCTTGAGACTAATATTTTAAATCTGTTCTATTTGACCAAGTCACATAGTATTCAAAGATAAGAACTGGGTGATTACAGCTAAGAGAATAAGCGGAAAGAGTTAACTGAGAGCTTACTTACAAACTCAGTTTTTAAAGTGTCGCTTTTAAAGCGCTGTTTTACCACCGAATGACATAGAGCCGTAAAAGCTAAATAAGGCTAGCATTAGATTTTTACCTCTAACCCAAAGCAATAGAAAGTAAAACCTAGCGCTTAATTATCTGAGGCTTCTTCTCGTAAAGCCTTTTCCCAATTTACCGGCTCTCCCCCCAACAAATGAAAGTGTAAATGAGCAACAGTTTGACCGCCGTTATGGCCGCTATTGGTCATCAGACTAAAGCCGTCCTTTGTTAAACCCATCACTTTGGCAATCTTAGCCATTGATTTTACTAAAGCTATAATTTCTTCATCACTTGCAGTACTTGAAAAATCAACTAGTGAACGATATTGGCCCTTTGGAATAATAAGTACATGCACTGGTTTTATCGGATGAATATCCTCAAAAGCTAAAACATACTCATTTTCAAAAACAATCTTCGCAGGAATTTTTCCCTGCAGTATTTTGGCAAAAACATTATTACTTTCATATTTTCCTATGCCAGAGACTGTTTCATTACCTGCCAGAGTGCCACTAGAAAAAATTAGTAATAACAAAACAAAAAATAGTTTACTTATCATGGGGTAAAATCATATATATTTTGCGTTAACGAATATAATGAACAGTTTTTTAGATGAAAGGAAGCAGTAAATGAGCCAGTTGAATATTTCCCGCAGAAGACTACTAAAAGGAACCTTGCTCACAGCTGCAACAATACCTGTGGGCGGCATAGCTATGGCAAATGTTTTTCCAAGTACTCGCACCGCCAATGTTGTCGCTCCGCCATTAAAAAAAGGTGATACCATCGGGTTTTTCTCTCCTTCAACGCCAGCAACTAGTTTCGCATTTAAGCGCTTTGAACGGGCAAAGCAATTTCTGGAGAAAAAAGGATTTAAGCTGCAAGCTGGTAGTTTAACTGGCCTGTCAGATAATTATCGCTCTGGTACTATTCAAGCACGCGTTGAAGAATTAAATACTCTGATTCGAGATCCAAAAGTACGCTGCATAATGGCAACAATGGGTGGCATGGTTTCAAACTCTATGTTGCCATATATTGACTACCAGGCACTAAAAAAAGATCCAAAAATAATTATCGGTTACTCTGATGTTACCGCCTTGCTGTTTGGTATTTATGCTCAAACAGGAATTATTACTTACTATGGCCCAGCACTTGTCTCATCGTTCGGTGAAATGGGATACTTTATAGAGCAAACTTATCAATATTTTTATAATATGGTTGAAAAACCTAAGCTACCTCACACCATTAAAAATCCAGAGTTTTGGACCGAAGATTATATTGATTGGCAAGAACAAAGCGAAGAAAAAAGTAAAACAGACAACCAACTTCTCACTATAAACCCTGGCAAGGTAACCGGTAGACTCATCGCAGGAAATTTAAATACCATCCAAGGTATTTTTGCCAGCCCTTACATGCCAGATATCAATCAAGGTGATATTTTACTGATAGAAGATAGTTTCAAAGATGCTGCCACAATAGAACGTTCTTTTTCTCACTTGAAAATAACAGGCATATTTGACCGTATTGGCGGGTTAATACTGGGGAAACATGAGAAGTTTGACGACCAAGGTACGGGAAGAAAACCCTATCAAATATTAATGGAAGTCATGGGTAAAACCCACATCCCCATCCTCGCCGAGTATGACTGCTGCCATACCCACCCTATGATTACTTTACCTATCGGCTCGATGGCGACTTTAGATGCTGACCAGAAAAGTATTACCATAGAGTCGTTTTTCTAACCTATAGAAAAGAAAGTTTAAGCATCAACGCCACTATCGAACTGTCTTTTTACTGGTCAGCCATTGTGCAATTTAATGTTCAGATAGGGTGTTATTTTCCAGAAATGTGATTGAAATCAGTCATAATATTGTTTGCACTAATTTGTACGTAAAAAAAATGGTACAATCAGTTTAATTATTCAACATAGATAGAGAAATGTAGTAATGCGGATCAAATTAACCCAAGACCTAAAATGTGGAAATGACACTTTTTTAACTGGTGAAGAGTACGAGGCAATATTGATATTACCTCGCTCAACAACTGTAGAGTTTGTTGCAGAGTCAGGTAAAAAAGTCAGAGCATTTAGTTATGAGTATGTGAAAGTAGCACCTGCAACAGAACTCTAGCCAAATTAGTATCATCATGATAATTAATAAGAGAATCTAAGCATAAACATTGACATTAATTTAGATGATTAGCGAACTTTCCATAATTTACTAGACATCTACAGTTTAACTCCTGTTTAGACTTCCATTTATGGTTACATAAAAATCAACTTGATTTAATGTTGCTAACGGTGAGCTTTAAGCCTTATAAAGAATTAGAGCTAACCGTCCTTTTACCACAATATAGTCTTTAACTCCTGATAAAGACCATACTTAATTTATCCTTAGATTTACCACAAAGAAAGGTACGTCTAACGCATTGTGAGGTGAAGTGATATTTGTCCTTTAGTTGGCTAACTTATACCCATCCTTATTTCCTCTTTGTTCTTGTTCTATTGGTTCTTTTAATCTGTTTCTTTTTCTTGTCTTGTATAGGCGCTTTTGAAAACTCTTTATGGAAAGGCTGTTCAATCACAACAGGAATGACTTGCCCTATGCTATTTTCAATATTCGTTAATTGCCTTATATCATTTTCTACAGCAAATGAAATGGCCATGCCACTTTTCCCAGCACGAGCAGTTCGCCCTATACGGTGTATGTAGTTTCTTGGATCTTCAGGAAGGTTATAGTTAATAACTAAGGTAATATTATCAACATCAATACCACGAGCAGCAACATCAGTTGCAACTAATACTCTTAAATTAGAATCTTTAAAGTTTTGTAACGCTTCTTCCCTAACTGCTTGTGTTTTACCACTGTGAAGGCTAGCGGCAGTTATTGATGCTTTTTCTAGTGCTTTAACAATGATGTCAGCGCCATACTTTGTTTTACAAAAGATGAGCACTTTTTCATAGTCAGGTTTTTCCAGAATATTAAATAGCAAAAATATTTTATTCGATTTATCAAGATGGTATACACTTTGATTAACCAAATCGATAGTAACCGTTTCAGCCGTAATTTGAATTTTTGTTGGACTAGTTAATATGGCTTCTGCAAGTATTTCTATTTCAGCAGGCATAGTCGCTGAAAACAATAGTGTTTGTCGCTTCTTTGGCAGTTTAGATATGATGTTTTGAACATCGTTAAAGAACCCCATATCAAGCATGGTGTCTGCTTCATCTAATACAAACACTTCTAACGCCGCAAAATTTATATCGCCCGTTTCAATTAAATCCAATAACCTGCCAGGGGTGGCCACTAAAATATCAAGTCCAAGTGCGATAGCATCAACTTGAGCTTGTCTTCCGACACCACCATAAACAACCTTAGTTTTAAGCCCTAAACCCTCAGCGTAGTCATCAATGTTTTGCATTATTTGCGAGGCAAGCTCTCGTGTGGGCGTTAGTATGAGCGAACGTGTGCTCTTAGCTTTGATATCTATTTTATTTCGCCCAAAATTATTGATAATAGGCAATGAAAAGGCCGCAGTTTTACCTGTTCCCGTTTGCGCTATACCAAGAAGGTCATTGCCATTAATAAGAGCTGGGATACATTCTTTTTGGATCGGTGTCGGCTGTTTATAGCCTTTAAGATTAACGCGGTCAATAATTGACTCTAAAAGTGAAAATTCTTTGAATTCTGACATGCTGCCTCGGTATTCTTTAATCAATACCTATTATTCTAACAGAATGCTTTAACATATTTAAGACGTATTCAAGGTGGATGTTTCTGACGAATACCCACAAAACATTTCACAAAAAAAAACAATTCACTAATCAAGTGTTATGACCCCTTGATTTTTCTTTCACGGGTGATTTTTTAAGGGATTAGATAATTAAAAAGTGGATGTATTGACAGTAAGGCTTATAGCTCAAGGCATGTAGATTGGATTTACCTTCGGCCTTAGGTCAGCTTTCGTATTTAAGTGGCCCCCCGTTGGGATGATTTTGACTCGTAAGTAACGACCATTTTAGGCTCACAGAGGCCATTTTTATGGGGCAAGAACAATGAGCTTGAAGCGGACGTTAGGGATAACGCTGGTGTAACTTCCGCTTAGCGCACCAAGAAGTCATTAGCGGTGAGCTGTTTCTCATTACTAACGATTAAGAGCTAAGGCTCACTCCTACCACGAAGCGGTCTAAATTATTAGAGCAATCACCTCTGCTTTTATGTCCGCTATCTTCAAGGACAACTGACATTAGTAGTGTTTTTCTATCTCGCTATCGCCCCCCAAAAACGCTATAGAAAGCTATCTTACTTTCATTCCAAATGAATTAAACTTAATATAAATATTTCCCACAAAAAGGACAAAGTGCAAAGGTAAGCTATCTGCTTTTGGCTTCACAAAATTGACCTTAAAGCGAGAGATAACAAACAAGCTATGCTAATAACAAAAAAAAATGCCATTCACATTATATGGATGGCATTGTTATACAAGGGCTGGACTAATGGTTTAATCGTATTAATTAACTAATTAAGCTTATTCTTCTAAGTCTAAGGTCTCAACAATTAAATCACGTAAAGACGTCCATTTTTCAACATTTTCATTATCGCTAGGGTCTTCGTTATCAATGCTTTCAATTAAGTTATCTAACTCTGATTTTAGGCCAAGTAACTTTTTCTCGCTATCCGCAGTAATTTGTTTAATTTCGCTATGCACAGTCCTGTTACAATAGCTTGATTTACACTGTTCAAGTAAAGACTTTAGGCTATCGATTATATCAGCTAGATCAGTTGTAAACTTGGGCGCAGTTTCAAGTAAAATCATTTCTACTGACTCAAGTAAGTCTTTAGCATTACTTAGCCGTAATTTATAGGCAAAATAGCTACCCCATCCTGCCGTTGTACTCTGAGTTGCACGCCAAATAGCTAAGTTGATTTTTGTTGCTAAACCAATGGGTAGGTCTTCCTGAACAAGGGTAGCCGTTGTTGAAACCTTTACTTGGCATCCCGGTTTTATTGCTTGGAAACCACCATAAGAGTCTAAACTGACTAATTTGAAAGTATAATTAGTCTTCGACTCACGTAGTGAAAATGTAGAAAGCGCATCATCTTTATTAGCTGAGGGAGCTAAAGACTGATTGTTAATAACTTCATCATTATTGGTAATTTGATACCTAAAAGTAAAAGGTTTCATACTTTCACAATAAAAATCTACTATAAGGTTTTCATTGTTAAAATTATTTTCCGTGCTAGCTTTTGCTACAGAAAAGGTAAACTCTTTATCCGGTAAGGTACAAGGTAGTAAATAACGTGTACCTTGTGTAGTTTCAAGTGCTCGGCATTGCTCTGAAACATCAAACAATACAACCGATTCCGCTTGCACGGTATTTATCGATGCAGCAAAGCATAAAGCACTAGCTGATAAGGTAGTCAATAATTTCATTTCTAATCCATTAGTAAGTTTAAATTTTAGACTTTGCGATACTATCACAGCACATTATTTATTTAAGTATTTTTTCCCTTATTGCATGAAAACTTACATTTTTTATACATTTGTAACCTTTGCTACTTACAGTGAAACCGATGTTATTGACTATCAAGCGCATCAAGGAGTCATTAGCAGTAAACTACTTTTTACAATTCATTAGTTAAAGCTAAGCCTCACTTTTACCACAAAGAAGACATAAGCAAAAATTAGGCTAAGGTCAGGAGTAAGATCCCAAAGGAGACACTGGGACGCTTCAGATTTTTTTTCGCTGTTATAAGCCAAGTATCAAAGGCATTTTAGGACATCGACTGGCGATATTGAGCGATCAATAGCCGTTCCACCATTACTGAATAAGGCTCGTTTAGTGAAGTAACCACCAAAATATTAAGGCCAACTTAGAATATTGAAAAAGACATTAGATGTTTTGGCTAGTCAAATTCCGCCTTGTCACCACCAACCAAATTCTTAGAATAGGAAAATAGGGTCACTTTGCGAGCGCTATAGTCCTTTTAGTATAAGTAACAAGTTCAGATAATTAGATCATTTACCTTTAATATCAATAAGATATAGATCAATCACAATATGGAATAAATTACTTTACAGCTCTATACTTGTAAAGTGGTGTACTGAATTTAAAAATCACTTTAAACACAAGCGGTGGTTTATTTACTTAGATTTAATGACTTTAAAAAGTGAGTAAAAATACATGTTTAAGAAAACACTTAAATTGCTTGATACTAAAATTAAAGCATTTGCTGATTCTGCACCAATATCCCAAGATGAAAAAACTCGGTTTCAGCATTATGTTATATTTATGATGTTAGGCTTACCCACCATGTTGGTCTTTGGCGTGGACAACCTGTTAAATGGTAATAATTTAATATTCGTTTTTTGTTTAGTCACCGCATTTGGACTATTTACTGGTTTGGTGATACTTAAAAATATTAAGAACAGTTCTTGGGTTTACCGCATTATTGCACTTTTATTTGTTGGTTTAGTTAACTATATGATTATTATTGGCGGGGATGATGGATCAAAAGCCTTATGGTCTTATATTTTACCTCTATTTTGTTGTTTTATATTCGGTGTAAAAGAAGGTGCCATCTGGTCAAGTATTGTTCTGATTATGGCAATCTTTACTTTTACTCAATCAAGTATATTTTCTATTGATATTTATAGCTACTCACCTAGCTTTCAATTACGATTTATTATTACTTATGTGTTTTGTACGATAATATCCATGTGGCTTGAACACTCTAGAAATTTTTTCCTTAAGCAAAGTGAAGCAATCAGCGCAGATTTAATCAAGGAGCACGCTAAGCTATTAGAAGAAATTGAGCACAGGAAAAAATTAGAAAAAGAACTGATAACCATTTCACGTATTGACACATTGACAGGAATACTTAATCGAGGAGCATTTTTTACAGCAGCGGAAAAGGAGTGGGATAAACACGCAAGGAGTTCACAACCTTTAAGCTTTGCCGTATTAGATGTCGACCACTTTAAAGCCATCAATGATCAATATGGTCACCCCGTGGGTGATGATGTTCTTATAAACATCACAAAATGTTGTATTAATAGTATACGTAGCTTTGATATGTTTGGCCGAATAGGAGGAGAAGAGTTTGCTTTGTTATTTACAGAAACCGAATTAGAGGACACAAAAACGGTTCTGGAAAGGTTAAAGTTAGCCGTTGAAAGTACAAGTATGGAATATGAAGGGGAGTTAATAACTTGCACCATAAGTATTGGATTATATACAGTCATACCACCGAGCGAAACTCTGACTGAAATATATAAAAAAGCAGATATGGCTCTGTATCAGGCAAAAAGAAGTGGTCGAAATAAAATTTGTCTCTATCCATAAACAGCTCTGACCTACATTGGGGTTTTAGTAAGAAACACTAGCAGAAAGGTTTATCCAATGTGTTTCAGTGATTCTGAATTCACACCTCATTTATGACGAAACGCTTTGAAATAGTTGTGGTTAGCTTTGAGCGTTCTAGACCTTTCTAGATTATGAAATTAGGATTACTTGGTTACACAAAGAAGGATTTTTAGTACCTAAACAATGTCAGAAATCTGGTAATAACCTTGTGGCTGAATAACCACTTTTGGTACTCAACGGCCTGACAGCGTTTGCAATGGGCGCATTAATTAATGTTTAGCTGAAAAACTAAATATAAAACTACCGAGCGTCTGCTTTATGATCATACACTTGACGTTACCTAGACTTCTGTTTGAGTTGGTCATTGAATTATTAGCTAATGCTAACTCTTACCACAAAGAAGACATTAGCTATTACAGCTAATTGGACAGGTTGGATTAGAATTTGTATCGATAACGCCCGCTTAAGCGGAAAAATATAGCTGGCCAAAAAAGTTGAACGAAGTGAAAACAGCTAGTTATATTTTCCGTTTGAAGCGCCTGTTATATACCGCGTAGCCAACACCCAAAATATTATAAAATCAAGAATATTTCAAAGCTACTGATTTTCACGATGACCCATTCTCTTAAGTACCTTTGCTACATTTTTGTCGAACGTATCTATAATTTTTTTTGCGTTGGGATTCTTCTTAGAAACAGCTAAATAGCCATAGACTGCTTGCAATTCTGGTATAACCAACTTAATTTCCTTTGCTAATATATCGTCTTGAGCAATCAAGTAGTTCATATGACCTGTTTCGGCAAGCAACGCATCAACGCGTGATAACGCAAGCATACCTAAACCCTGAGACGGATGAGTTAGTTCATGCAACATCCAACTCTGTTGCATTAATACTGCAGGTAAATAACTAGATCGTTGAATCGCAAGAATACCACCTTGAACTTCTTGAAGAGTTTTATCACTTCTAATGTAAAGCCCTAACATTTGCTTTATGGCTGGCTTAGTCGAGAAGTGAAAGAGGGTTTTTCGGCGTTTGGTAGGCCATAACCCACCAATCATGCATCTATCACTCTCAGCTTCGTGCATTATTCTCGCCCATGGAGCGATCATTACCTGTACATTAATTCCAGTCAAGCTTAAGGCGTTAACGATGACCTCAGATAACGGCCCTTTGTTAATAATATTTTTGCCTGAGTATGGCGGCGACTCTGGTACACATAACACTTCTTTTTTTGTTGCTTCATAGCCGAAACAATAAAAGCTAGTCACCAAAAATAAGGATATGGTAGTAACTTTCCAATAGATCCCATGACACATCCTAATAACTTGATCATTGACTTTAATAACAACACCTACACAAATGAAGACTCAGCCAAAAGGCATATAACGCCCGAATAACAGGCTATAATAACGAACGCAGTGAGGCAAGCCAACTGTTTTTAGTCCTTGTTGATTTGCTTGATATGTCAGAACAACAAATAATAATAAAAGATAGGATGTTACTAAGCTCGCTCAGTAACATGACATAAAATATTCATTAGAAAATAGAAGGCAAAAAATTAAAGGTTAACGTCCGGAATGTGCACCAAGAAGTCATTAGCTGTGACTTCTTCCCTTTGCTAATTAATTACCAGATAACGATCACTTTACCCTATTCAAGATATTAGCTTTTGAAGTAGTTAAAAAAAGGCTAATATCGGCTCTGCTTGGAGATCGTTGACCACTGCATATAACTAAAATGAAAGAGGCGCAACAGCGCCTTTGATTCAACTTATTAAGCCTCTAACTCTGCAATTCTTTTATCATAAGTTTCGGCCTCGCTTTTAAACTGCTCATAATCTTCATTGTTCTCCTTTGCAACACGGGCTTTTTCATAATACTCGGCACTTTTCTTTTTATAATAGTCGATCATATTCTTCCTTTGTCTCAGCCTGATAACGGATGAATAAAATTACAGAATATTGATGTTTATTACAACAGTTTTTTATTCCTACGAAGTTGTGCGGGTAACCAATGTTAACCACTGCTTTGTATTTTATAATTAATAATGTCTTTAGCAAAATTCACTACTAACAGCACGGGAAGATATCACGCCAGTATAATACGACTATTAATACCACAAAGTGAACATCTCAAGAAAGCTTGCTACAACTGTTTTGTAGCTCAAAGCGCCCCTGAACTGCTGCTTTACTTGCTATTCTAATCGTTAATCTATCCATTACTGTGCGATTAATTCAAATCTCGGCATAAATTTTTGGTAACGAATTAACGCGACTTCATTATCATCAATTGTTAACCAATTACCGTCTAACCCTGCGTTACGATAATCGACCACAAACTCGAGCAAACCACTAGTTGAATAATTGTTTTTTGACATAGCTAAAATTGTTTCATCGCCCGTATTCATTACACCATCATCACCCAAGTTGTAACGCAATAAATAATCGGTATTACCCTGTGCATCATAAAATGGAAGTACATAGACTCTTAGGGTAATTTCATCATCGGCAGTTTGCCAGATATTATCAGCACCGCGGTTATCACTTTCGAGATAACTGATAAATTCATTGCTGGTCTCGTCATAAATATTCTCATATAGACCAAAAACCACAGGGTTATTAGTTGAAGCTGGGTTATCGCTATTTCCCGGCCAAGTCGAATTACTACCACCAAACGCCAACGTACCTAAGGTAAATTGTTGAAATTTATTGAAATAAGGAGTCCAAACAGTGACTCCAATAATATTCATCGCCTCACAAGTATCATAATTTTCTATAAGCGTGGTTTGCTCTCCATAATTTTCATCCACTTCAAAACTCGCACAGGTAATCGAGTCAAAGTGTTGTTGCAAGCCAGACGTCATCGTTTCAAAATATCTGATATAGCTCTTATTTTGGTCTAATTGGCTATCATCTTCAGTAAAACAAACTTGGTCATCACCGACATCGACATATTCCAAGTGTTGCGTTACTTGTGCTGACTCATTGTATTGCACTGAAATACAGCGTGAAATATTACCTTGGCTATCATAATGTACTTCATTACTTGGCAGAAAATTGGCCGCTAAAGTAGGCTTTATCTCTACCACTGTTTGAACTAGTGTTTCTGCTGCACCATTATCGGTTACCGTAAGTTGAAAAATTACAGCTTCACTTTGCATGCTTATTGGTACAAAGGAGATGCTAGCTTGATCAACACTGATAAGTTCAATCGCATCACCTGATATTTGCTGCCAAACATAATCCGTAATAGTTCCATCTTGATCTTCGGCCTGAGCAGTCAAAATAGTAGTGAAAGCAATTTGACTCTCGACTTGTGTTACTAAAGTAACAATTGGAGCACTGTTGTCGACGGTAATTGAGACTTCATCATCTGCGGTTGCACCACTATTATCTGTCACCGTTAATCGAAAACTCAAGTTAGCACTATGTTCTGGTGCGTCAAAATTTGCTTCTATACTATCACTACCAACAATTGTTACTGCAGGCCCCGATGTTTGCAGCCAAGCATAAGTAGCAATGCTGCCGTCAGGGTCTGACGCTGTGCCCAGTAAAATAACATGTCCCGACGAACCCACGGTTTGTCCACTACCTGCTTCAACCAAAGGTAAAGAATTAGGCGGTTGCAATGGCGTTGAGGAAGATGAATCACCACCACACCCAGTGAGAAAACTGACAATTACAATGGCTGCGATAGCTAGGATATTTTTCATTCTAAGGCTTCTTATTATTGAGTATTGACTAATTAGTGGATTCATAAACCCTTTGTATTGCCAGACATAATACTCAACAACAGCCCAAGATGACAGCGCTGTCACCAAGGTCTATAGATTAGTTTATTGTATGAAATAATCGCATATTATGAACACTCTGATATGGTGTTATTCAGACTTTAAGGACTATAATGCACACATTAGAGACATTAGATTTTATATCGATAACGCCGCCAACAATGACAATTTCAGTTACTCATTCCCCCCCCAATAAGATAATTCACTAACATACACTTTTCACCTCCTATACCTTCATTTTCATTGATAAACTATTTTTATCCACCTCGCATATCCAAAAATATTTTTACAGCTATTACCCCCCCCTTTTACCCCCTTTAATAGGTGATTTCAGACGCTTTTAACTTGTTGTTTTTCATGGTTTTTAATAACTGGATATTTGCACTATCTAGGTGGTAATCTGCACGCACTATCACTTGGAGGGCAATTGATGCCGACAACTAAAAAAGATTTTATCGATCACGACTTCTCAAACCATGACTTTCAAGGCATGCGCTTTGAGCAATGTAACTTCTATCGATGTAACTTTAATCGCGCAGATTTAACCGATGTTGAATTTATTGAATGCAATTTTTTTGAGCAAGGTGGTATTGAAGGTTGCCGATTTGATTATGCTAACTTACGTGATACTAGCTTTAAACAGTGTCGATTAGCTATGTCGAGCTTTATCGGTGCGAGTTGTTTAGGCATAGAGTTTAGGTCTTGTGACTTAAAAGGCGCTAACTTTGTTAAAGCAAGTTTTGAAAATCAAGTTTCACGTCAATCATATTTTTGCTTGGCATACATTACTGGCTGTAATTTATCTTATGCAAACTTTTCGGGTGTACGTATTGAGAAATGTGACTTATTTGAGAATCGCTGGAATGGCGCCAACTTGCAGGGCGCTTCACTAAGGTATTCAGATTTAAGCCGCAGTGAATTTTCAGAAGATGCTTGGGAGCAGTTCCAAATGCAAGGCTGCGACTTAACCCATACTGAATTAAATGGCCTTAATATCAGACGAGTAAAACTTGATGGTGTGAAAATTTGCACTTGGCAACAAGAGCAATTGTTAGAGGGTTTAGGGATTCTGGTATTACCCGACTAAATAGAATCATCACTTTTTATAATTCACCTCTATTTAGCCCATTTAGTTGCCAAAAACCTCTTTACCTAACGACAATAAAAACGGTAACAACAGCTGTTGTTACCGTCAATATAGTCATTAGAAATTCACTATAAATCAGTTATTAATTTACTGCGATGTAATTACTGTAACTGCTGCTACCACAAGCATTACTGGCACTTACTTGGTAATAATTGCTAGCGCCCGGATAAAGTTTATCGATATTTACCGAAGCATTGTCGCTACTCGCAGCATCAACCCACTGACCGTTCCAAAGCTGTACATCATAACTTGTCGCACCGGCAACCTGGTTCCAGCTGGCATCAAATTGATAATAAGTAGAATTGCTATAAGTTAATCCCGTTGGTGTAACTGGCGCGGAAGTACATGAAGTAGCCGCTAAAGTAACCGTGAGCCAACTGCTTGGCTGCGGCTCATCATCACAATTGTTATGTGCTACCACACGGGCATAAACAGTTGTCCCCGTTAAAGCGGTAATATCATGGCTAGTGCCGTTGACATTAGCGACAGTGTTCCAAGCACTGGTGTCTTGATTCCAAATTTGCACTTGATAATAATCAGCGCCGGTAGTGGCTGACCACGTTAAAGTAAAACCAGAGCTGGTAATATTGCTAGTTACTGGCTCTGCTGGTGTGGCAATACCATCACATTGGGCAACATCGGCAAGTTGCACATGAATATAATCACTGTAATCACTGCTACCAGCATTATTTTTCGCTTTAACATGCACCCATTGATCTGTATTGCTTAATCCAGAAATATTAATGGTATTGCTAGTGCTCGTCCCTGCCGATACCCAACCGGTATTATCAAGCCAGCGTTCAACATCATATTGGCTAGCACCACTGACAGCCGACCACGTTAGATTAAAAGCGCTATTAGTAACAGCACTTGCTACTAGGTTAGCTGGCACGGCAGGCAGTGATGGATTAACGCCACCACCATATAAATAACTAGCAGCACTCATATCTTTATTACTTAATACTTGCGCAAAGCCCATAACACTTAAGTTAATTGAGCTATCGGTCGGCACCATAGTTGGGTAACCGTTAATGCTAAAAGCGGTAGAGAAATAATGCATGATGGAGTAATAGTCATAACTGCCATGATCCATGCCACCAGAGCCCATTTTTTGGAAGTTATACTGCATGCTAGATGAGATATTACTCCAATTTATAGTGAGGTAGTTATCGCGGTCATTGCGCGATTGTTCATGATAAAAACCAACTGCATGGCCAATTTCATGCACCGCTGCACCATTACCACAATTAGCTGCTAAGCCAAGGTTTTGCACACCACCTTGACGGCCGATCATTGAATAACAACCGCCAGCATTGATCATATTAATGTATGAACCTTCATTCGTTCTGGCGACTAATTGAATGCCAGTACCACTATTATTCCAATGATCAATGGCATAATAAAGTGCATTGCGCGCGCTGCTAGATAAGCTACTGCTCATTACATACGGCACTACGCCATTAGGCCAAACTGCTCCTGAATTAGGATAAATAATGGCGGCATTGGCATTAACATCACTTTGATAAACCTGCTGGGAGTTATCCACCACGATTAAGCCATGTTTGAGCAGCTCTTGCGTATTACCTAATAAGATATCACCAACAAAGGCTTGGCCATTAATATCTACCGCGGTAATTTCATTACCGTCATTGGTTTTTATGATAACGAGTTGCCGCCCTTCACTGGAAAATCCCATCAGATTATCTTTGTCAGTGCGACTATCTTCTACAGCGAATGACATGGAGCTAGTTAATACGCTGGCTGCAAAAAAACCAGCACTTATGCCAGTAGTAAGTAAAAATGATTTATTCATGATAAAACTTCCCTCTATTATTATTGTTAACTCAATTTATAAGCTAGCAAAGGGAAATTTATTGGGGTATAGCCAAGGCCATCAAGCAACGGATAGCGGTATCAAAACCATTGATATACGTGGTCAAATTTCAACCACAAAAAAGATAGCATTAAAAGTAATCTCACTGACTATCGTAAAGCTGGCTGTATCAAAGTTCTCAATCAAAGCTGAAACTGATGTAAATTTAGCTTACTCAACCGTAAGGTTTCTAAACAGGTGAGCAAAACTTCTGCTTACCGCGAGTGGCTCTACTAATTTTTTCATATGAGCATGCATCTGCTCAGCGTCAGAGGTTTGCACATAGTCGAGATGTTCAATACTCAAGATAGTACTGCGATGTACCTGCCAAAAAACATCAGGGTCAAGTTGTAACGATAAGCTTTTTAACGGCATACGCACTAGCGCTTCTCGGTCTTTCGTCAGCACTTTGACATAACGGCCACAGGCTTTGAAGCAGATAATATCTTTAATATCTAATAACCAAAATTTGCTACCAATTTGAATTTTAAGCCACTTTAAATAGCGATCGTTATTCGCTGAGATATTACCTAATAGTTGCTTTATATCGATAGGTGTAGAGGCAAGGCGTACATTAAGCCTATCAATACATTCTTTAAGCCGCTTATCTGAATAGGGCTTTAATAAATAATCAATAGCGCCAGCTTCAAAGGCTTCTATGGCATACTTATCATAAGCGGTAATAAAAACCACATGGCAATTGTGTTTGCTTTGTTGGATAACTTCTATGCCGGTTAAGTCACCCATTTGAATATCTAAAAAAACCACATCAGGCTTCAAAGTGTCAATGGATGACAGCGCATCTTTACCACATTTAACTGACGCTATGATATTCCCTTGGGGCCAATGGCTTTGCAGTTTTCTTTCTAGATTTAAGCGTAATATATCTTCATCTTCTGCGATAACAATATTAACCATTAGCGGGTACCTCAAGTTGTGCGCGAGTATTTTTATTGGGATTACAATCAATACTAAATTTAGCCCGATTACCATAAGTAACCTCTAACCGAGCAATGAGGTTAGCGATGCCTGTACCGTGGGATTTACCTTTTAATATGCCGACGTTATCGGTAACACAAAGTATCAACGAATCTTTATTATGCAAGCTGGCACTGATAACAATCTGCCCTTTACCATTATTTTTTTCCACTGCGTGTTTAATGGCATTTTCAACCAGAGTTAAGAGTGACATAGGTAAAATAGGATAATGCTGTAAGTTTTTGGCAATATCTATTTGATAAGTTAATTGCTCACCAAAGCGGATTTTTTGGATATTAAGATAGCGACGTATCATATCTTCTTCTTCAGATAAGTTAATAAATTTATGGCGATATTGGTGAACGGTAGAGCGTAAATACTCGGTCAACTCTTCCAGTAAATGTTTCGCTTTTTCAGCATCGTAATCAATCAGGTTATGTAAGTTTGCTAGGGTATTATAGAAAAAATGCGGTTCAATTTGCGCTTGCAATAAATGCAGCTCCATTTCAACCCGTTCTCGCTCAATAGACTGTTCTGCAATTTGTTGTTTGAGCATTTGAAATTTAGGCTGAGACTCCCTACTTTGCACGTAAATAATGAGCATTATCGCCCAAGCAGAAAATATCAGCGTTGACAGTGAGTAGATAGTCACTTGAAAGATAGGATGCAATGAACTTTCATTCCAAGGTTGGCCGGTAATGAAAATAAAGGGAAAACTGATGGCAAAAGCTAACAATCCTATCATGGCAATGCGAGCAACTGACATTTTACTGTCAGGTCCCCGAGACAAGATCAAATAGGAAAAAGCGAGGGAAAACCCTAGGGTATTCATTGTTTTGAAATAGCCATAAAATTGGGCAAAGAAAAAATCGAAACTACTTTCCACCACCGTCAGGTGATAAACCGTTTTGAGAAATGCACAAATAGAATTAATAAAGAAAACCACCAATATACTCTTTAAAGAGATAAGAGAAGCAATGGTTTTTAATCTGCTAGAAACATGACGCATAGTACATTTTGCCTATTATTTTAAGACGTAAGACGAATATCTAACAACCTGTATTCATTTCAACTAAGCCTAGAAGCAGTAAGTTGTATATCCTAATTATCAACTCGCCCTTAATATTTTATTACCGCCTGAGTCCGTAACAACATAGTACTCTGTTATGCCATTGAAGCTAATATCTTTTATTCATAATTTGTTCTTTAAAATATGTTTTGGGTAAACTCCCTTTCAGAGTTTACCCAATAGTAAAAAGTTATTTACACTTAAAGTCTCTTTTTAGAAAGGTACCTTACTAATAGAGAAGAACCTTCCACATTGAAAATATAATGATTAGAATTCTTTACTTAATCTAAAGTACATAAAGCGACCACGGCTAGAGTAATTAAACTGCTCAAAACCACCTTGATAGTTAGAATCTGTAAATGGAGGCTCTTCATCAAGAAGGTTTAAAACACCAACAGTTATATTAGTATCAATACCATATTCGACAAAGTAACCCGCTTGAATATCATGTTGCATATAGCTATCCATACGAACTTCTTGTTCATCAGTCGTTGCCCAATCATCAATTACTGACGGTAGGTAATATGTCGTCCAACTCGCATTAAAATTCTCTTTAGCGTACTGAATGCCAAAATTCATACGGTCTTTATGGTAGGCACCAACAAAGCCCCCACTGAAGTGACCTGCATAGTCAATAGCATCATCGTCAGGGGATATGTCATCTACCCATTCATCTAAGTGAGAGCCATTAAACGCCAAGCTAAGTTGACCAAAACTAAAGTCAGGTAATTTATATGAAATTTCCCAGTCGAAACCTTTAATTTCACGAGACTCTAAATTCATAGCTGTTGCTTGAACATACTCAAGTCGTCCAGTTACATCTCTGTGTATTTTATCCGCGTATAAGGTACCTGTTTCAGCATTACGGTCTAATACCGTTTGTAAATCTAATGAACTGATGACATTGTCTTGTTTGATGTTAAATGCATCTAAAGTTACAGATAAACCTTCTACATACTCTGGCGTCCATACAATACCATAAGTCACACTTTCAGCACTCTCGGGTGTTAAATTCGGGTTGCCACCACTAATCACATGATCAATACCTGTTTGTGATGGAATTGTATCGGCAAAACATCCCGGATGAGTCGCATTAGTATATTCCCAACATGGATCTTTCTGTGGACCCCACGCATCAGATTGCCCTGCATATAATTCACCAAAAGTTGGTGCGCGGAAGCCTTCAGAATAACTTGCACGAACTAATAGCTCTTCAATTGGGCGCCATTTCATTGCATATTTTGGGTTGGTTGTACGACCAAAATCACTATAATCAGAGGTTCGAACCGCAAGGTCCAACTCTAAGCTATGCGCCATTATTACATTTGATAATAGTGGAATGTTAGCTTCTAGATAAAACTCGGTAATATCGCGAGGGTGAGGTTCGGTATCGTAGTATGCATTTAAATAAGCAGTATTATTTTTATTTGCATCGGCATCATATTTTACAAAACCTGATTCTTCACGATATTCAGCCCCTGCTGCAATTTGCAACGCACCTGCAGGTAATTCAACTACAGGTCCGGCAATATTGACTTGGTAATAACTAAGTTTATTTTCCATATCAATGGTAGGTTTGTTAGCAAAAATATAGTTACGCATTTCTTCAGTGATTGCACCTGGTGCACCAAAGACATCTAACGGTACACAACCATCGGTACGTGCTAAACAATCAGCAGAATCGCCCAAGGCAAAACCAACACGGTCACGCGCAATTTGTGTGCCTTGCCTTTGGTTAACATCAACACTTTGACTGCTGTAAGCGGCATCCCAGTTCCACTCTCCAAGCTCCCCCTCTAAACCAATAACAAAGCGTGTAGTAAATGCATCAGTATCAAGTGGACGTAAAGTACCACCTTCAGTAATACGACGGCGAACACGAACACCTGTACCAAACGGATTATATTGGTTAGTTGCAGATACCCAAGAACCAGAAGCATCTTCGGTGATCGCCGCCGGTGCTTGTGTACCAACAGAGGTGTTTTTATTAGCTGATAAAGTAGAAAATAGTGTTATGTCATCAGTAAGTTCATAGGTAGCATTAACAAATAAATTAGCAATGGTAAGATCGTTTGACGCACTCTCTAAATTTGCATAGTTATATTCATCGCCATCACTACCATCTGCTCGCCAACCATCAAAATCACGGAAATCATTCACTGCATCGTAAGGGTTACTAGCAGACCATGGTGCACGGTCAGCACCCGTTATCCAAGAAGTCCCCCAAGCAGCTACATCTTCTTGACGAGTTGCAGGATTACCATCTGCATCCGTTGGTGTATGCCAAATTACAGAGTGAGGAGAACGACTAGAACCCTTATTTGAGCCCTTTGAATTATATCGGCTATGGTTACTGTTTGCAGAAATACGACGGTCTGCTCGTCCATAACCATCTTTTTTACGTTGTGAGGCACTAAATACGATAGAGCTTTTTTCATCTGATGCCCCCCAAGTCATGGCTAAATAACGGTTTGCCGCATCACCCTCAGAGCTAATACCATATTCGGCGTCAAGTTTTATGCCGTCATATTCCTTGAGCATAATAATGTTTAAAACACCGGCAATGGCATCTGAACCATAAATTGCTGAGGCGCCATCTTTTAATACTTCAATACGGTCAACCATTTCAAACGGAATAGAGTTCAAGTCTACTGTAGCGGAGGCACCACGCGTAATAGAACGACGACCATCAATTAAAACTAAGGTATTGTTAGCGGATAATCCTCGAAGTGTAAAACTTGCAGTACCGCCATTTACCCCGGTATTTTCACTGCCTGGTGTACCTGTAACTGCAGGTAATTTATTGAGTAACTCACCTATATTAGTTGCACCAGAAAGATCCAAATCAGCACGAGTTAAAATAGTTACCGGTGAAGCTCCCTCTAAATCTGAACGTTTAATTCGCGAGCCCGTAACACTTATGACCTCTACTTCTTCTTCTAATTTTTCATTTGTTTCGGCTGCATAAACATCAGCGGATGTAGCAAAAATTAATGTTCCTGAGAGTATTGCCATCGATAGTGCCGAAAGCTTGAAGATAGGGTTTGGTTTCATGGTTATTCCTCATTTGTTTTTATTGTTGTAGTTAGTGTTGTAACTGGTGTTTTTATTATTTAGCGCGGTTACTTCTATTCACTCGAGTTGCATAAAAAAATAAGCAAAAGTAATAACCTCACCCCTATGAAAATTAATTTCACCTAACAATAAAAGCACTAATGTCATCAAACAACTGCCTACTGTCACCAGATAACAGAGACATGACTCGAGCTGAAGTGCACTAAAACCTGAAGAAATCCGTGATAAAAAAACACATTGTATATTGTATACTTCAAATGTTATGTTGAATTTATATTAGCTGTCATCGGCTAATAATTCACTAGCGAGCAAACGACTTTAGTTGCTTTACCCATTATATTATTGAGAAATCCCCCATGAAACTACAAGGCATATATACCCCAGTACTGACTTCTTTTGACCCTGATGGAAATATTGATTATCAAGCTTGGAAAACAATCTTAGATAATCAAATTAATGCTGGTGTACATGGCTTAATCATTGGCGGTTCAACCGGCGAATTTTACGCTATGTCAAAAGCGGAGCGTCTTGAACAATTTAACTTTGCCAATGATTATATTGCCAATAGAGTTCCTTGGATTGCCGGTATCAATGATGTCAGAGCAACCGAAGTATACAGTTATGCCAAAGCCGCAAAAGTAGCAGGCGCAAGTGGCATGTTAGTGGCAGCGCCACCTTATTCATTACCTAATGAAAAAGAACTTGCCGAGCATATTATTCGTATTGATGAAGCGGCAGACTTAGCCATTATTTTGTATAACTACCCGGGACGAACTGGCGTAGAAATGGGCTCTGAATTTCTTGACCTTATTGCCGATAGAAAAAATGTTGTCGCTATTAAAGAGTCCAGTGGCGATATTAATCGTATTCATCAACTTAGCTTAGATTACCCGCAACTACAGCTAAGCGCGGGTGCTGAAGATCAAGTATTGGAGTTTTTCGTTTGGGGCGCACAAAGCTGGGTATGTGCTTGTGCCAACATCTTCCCTCAGGCCTGTGTGGAATTTTATCAGGCATGTGTTATTGAAAATGACTTTGTTAAAGGAAAAAAGTACATGGCCGCTTTGATGCCGTTAATGACGTTTTTAGAGCAAAGTGGCAAGTTTGTGCAATGTGTTAAGTTTGGCGCACAACTGCAAGGCCTAAGCACAGGTCCAGTTCGCCTGCCCATGCAAGCATTAACCGCTGAAATGCAGTCGCAAATTAAAACCGTGGTATTACAAGCCGCCAATACCTTAGAAACATTAATCAATGACAAGTAGGAGTAAGTAATGTCTGAGTTATTATCAAAACAAGCCTATGTTGCCCTTGCCAAAGATATTGATCTGCCGAATAAAGCCTTCATCAATGGCAAGTTTGTTAGTGCCATTAATGGCAATACCATGGCAACAGAAAACCCAGCAACCGGGGAGATTTTAACTGAAGTGGCCTCATGTGACGCCGATGATGTCGATATGGCTGTTGCCAATGCCAAAGCGGTATTTGAAAGTGGCATTTGGTCTAAATTAGCGCCAAGTGAAAGAAAGTCAGCCGTTTTAAAGTTAGCTGATTTAATCGAAGAGCACGCAACAGAGTTAGCGGTACTAGAAACCTTAGAGGCCGGTAAACCTATTCATGAGTGTGTTTTAACTGATCTGCCCGAAACAATACGCTGCATTCGTTGGTATGCTGAGGCCGCGGATAAGGTTTATGAT
>JALJPA010000410.1 GCA_022969215.1 Colwellia sp.
AACCACCAATCCATAGTGATAAAAAGTCCTTTTATGTTTTGCGGTTAAATTCTCGTGCTAGAGACTAACTGACATTAACGATTGCTATACTTAGCAAGTAAATATAATAATAAAATTAATTACCAAACTCATTTTTAATCAAGGGACCTGTAGAAGTATATGCCCAAAAAAACCATTAAACGTTTGATGCCAGACCATCAAACGATAAAAGAAAATAAGTACCTAAAGATTTTCGGCAACTTACTACACAATGCCAACCTTTGGCATTTAAATCGACACTCGGTCGCCAAAGCTTTCGCTGTTGGTTTATTTTTTGCTTTTATCCCAGTGCCTTTTCAAATGGTCTTAGCAGCCGGTGCTGCCATTCTTTTCCATGCGAACTTACCCTTAGCCATCGCTTTAGTATGGCTGACAAATCCTCTGACCATGCCGTTTATTTTTTATGCCTGCTACCTAGTAGGTACTTTGGTTTTATCCGTGCCAGAGCAAGAGTTTGCTTTTCAAGCAAGTTGGCAATGGGTCATTGATAGTTTATCAACCATAGGCCCTGCATTTTTAGTTGGCTGTGGCGTACTAGCCGTTAGTTTTTCTATTTTAGGCTATTTTGGTATCCAAGCCTTATGGCGTTACCAAACCATTAAAGCCTGGAAAAGTCGACCGCACCGTTAATTGGGCACAAAGTACTTATTTAGCAAAAGGACCCTGCTTAGAAAAAGAAAATGCCAGCAATATGCTGGCATTTTTTATAGGTGATATTACTTGCTTAGATAACTTTAGAAGCTACTCAGTTGGCTCTTTGGTAAGGCCAAAATGCTGGTAAGCTCTGTCAGTGGCTATACGCCCGCGGGGCGTGCGCTGCAAAAAACCTTGTTGAATTAAAAAAGGCTCGAGCACATCTTCAATGGTTTCCCGCTCTTCACCTATGGCAGCAGCAACGTTATCTAAGCCAACAGGTCCACCCATAAACTTATCAATAATTGCGTGCAGTAACTTTCTATCCATGAGATCAAAACCTTCACTGTCAACTTCTAACATATCTAAGGCCGCAGCGGCAGTTTCTTGATTAACTATACCATTTGATTTTACATCGGCGTAATCACGTACTCGGCGTAATAAACGGTTAGCAATACGAGGGGTGCCACGAGAGCGACGCGCTACTTCAAATGCGCCTTGCTCGTCTATGGTTAAATTCAAAAAGTGCGCCGAACGGCTAACAATAGTGGATAATTCAGCAACATTATAAAACTCTAAACGCTGCACTATGCCAAAACGATCACGCAGCGGTGACGTTAATGCGCCCGCACGAGTTGTTGCGCCAATAAGGGTAAATGCCGGTAAATCTAATTTAATCGACCGTGCCGCAGGCCCTTCACCAATCATAATATCTAATTGATAGTCTTCCATTGCTGGATATAATATCTCTTCAACCACAGGGCTCAAACGATGAATTTCATCGATAAATAAAATGTCATTTTCTTCTAAATTTGTCAGAAGCGCAGCTAAATCACCAGCCTTTTCCAAAACGGGACCTGAAGTGGTGCGAATATTGACGCCCATTTCATTGGCAACAATATTGGCTAAGGTGGTTTTACCTAAACCCGGCGGTCCAAATATAAGTAAGTGGTCCAACGGCTCGCCACGATTTTTAGCAGCCGGAATAAATATTTCCATTTGTGCTTTAACATGCTCTTGACCTGTATAGTCTTGTAGCATTTTAGGGCGAATGGCGCGATCAACCCTTTCATCTTCAACGTTAGCTACGGGTTCAATTAAGCGGTCTGCTTCTATCATAGGTTACCTAAATTCTAAAATGTGATTATGACGTCATGGGAATGATGTTACACCATTGACTTCAACGCATCGCGAATAATATCTTCGCTAGACATGCCGCGATTATATACCGATTTAACCGCTTTATCCGCTTGTACTTGTTTATAACCAAGCGATAACAAGGCATCAATAGCATCGCCTTTGTTATCACTGATAAAAGTAGTATCTTGACTCAAATCAGCAGAAAGTTGTTCTGGCATACCGCCATCATTGCTGACTAAGTGCACAGGTTGTTGTGCCTGCCAATCTTTTAGGCGATCACGCATTTCAATAAGTAAACGTTCAGCTGTTTTTTTACCGACACCGGGGATTTTTACAATGGCAGTAATATCATCGTGACGAACACAATTAACAAATTGATCCGCAGACATATTAGATAAGACCGCTAGCGCCAATTTTGGACCAACACCTTTAACCTTAATCAATAAACGAATTAGCTTACGCTCAACTTTATTAACAAAACCATAAAGTAATTGCGCAT
>JALJPA010000411.1 GCA_022969215.1 Colwellia sp.
CTTTTGATATATCTTCTAACGCTTTTTGCAAGCCAGCCAGTGGTTTGAAAAATCGCCCCAATAACCACATTAACACGAAGGCACATATCAGAAAGATAGCAATGATTGCGATTAACTGCGTGAACACAATGTCTGTTACAGCATCATCTACTTCTGAAATTGGGATGCCAATATCAAAAGCACCCAATAGCTCACCATTCTTATCGTAAACGGGGACCATTATGTCGTACACCCACATTTTTTGCACATCCGCATACCATTTAGAGAATTTTTGCTCTCCTTTCCCTGCTCCCTCCATGGTGTAGCTATCTTTATAGATCTTATTTAACTTGTTTATATCGCTATGTGCAACGGCTTGAATTTTTCTGTCTATGAAAATCGCGTAGATAATATCTGAACGCTCTGAAAGTGACAGTACTAACTCTTGCAAATCAACCAATGGCTGGGAAGATTTTTGTAATACATACTCGACGTTTTTAGCAATTACTTCAGCCTTTGCTTGGGATTTTTTTAATATAATTTCATCAATTTTTTGATTGGATATATAAGAGGTAGAGGTGATACTTGTTATGCCTGCGATCGCAAACATTACGAATACCGTTATTAATATTAAATTTTTCACACACAACATCCTTGGTGCTATCATCCAGCTAAAGTAATTAAATACGATGTATTCATTCCAGTTGTTATCATCTAGAATCAGCAGATTACAATAACTACAATATTCTACCCCCCACTTATGAATCAGAGCATAGATTGAAAAATTAGAATAACATGGCGCCATGTTACAGGACATTGAAACTTATTCATTTAAGGTGAGGTTTGCCGCTACTTAATCTACTTTTTACAATTGTAATGGCTCATTGGAGGCTTTCTTGATCTAGAAATAAAATCGTCGATATACGGCCTATTGAACATGAAGGTGATAATGCGCAGTGTCATTTCACTATTCAGGCAAAAAGTCCTCTCTAATGCGTATTTCTAATACTTTTGTAATATGGGATACAAGTCACTATAGGAGGGAGAGCACCTTTGCATAATATCTAATCTAACCAAGGCTGGATCACAGCAGCTATGCATCGGTTGCGCAACAAACATGAAAAATGATGCCTGACTTTTAGTTGAAACGATTAAATTCCAAAATCAAAGACAGAAACTTTTCTTTCTTTGCCGTTCCTAATGAACCGAAAACCTTATCATCAATTTCTTCAACAACACTAATTGCTTGCAGAGTTAAGTCTTTGCCTGTTTCAGATAGTTTTAAAACAAAACTTCGTGAATCATTTAGTGCTTTACTTTTTACTACCAATTTATTTTCAACTAATCTTTTCAAGGCTTTAGACAACGTCATTTTATCAATACTTGTTAAGGCCGATATTTTAGCTTGGGAAGGACTGGTTTGTTCTTTTTCACACCAAAGAGTAGCAGCAAGGATAACAAATTGAGTATGGTTTAATCCTAACGGCTTCAGGTTTACTGCAATTGCTGTATTCCATTTCGTGTATAAGTTCCAAAATTGCAATCCGATACTAGCCGTAGGGTCATCTGCTTTGAATATCATTTATTTCTCCGCTAAACTTTTCAGACCTTTGAGTGTAATTGGAAAACCGTTCTTAATTTTCTTACCAATTATATTGCGAAACACAAAACTAAGTAGCCCCTTGAATCTAACCCTATGTGTTACCAAGACCGTATCGCCTTTCGATATTAAATTATGTTCGAAATGCATTACACAAAAAGGTAATTTGCTCTCAACTGTAAAAGATTTGTCTTCTTCTACTTCGGATAGCTCGATTTTAGATTTTGGGCCTTTTGATGGGGTTAAACTACCAGAGCTCCCCTTTATAAACGAACCCTTTAAGCTAGATTCTTTGACCTCTTTATCCCAAACATGCCAATTAGAGACATTTTTATAAATCGAGAATATGTGCCGCGGAGTTGAGTTAATTTCGATACTTTCTTCAATAATCATGTATTTTCTCTGCTAATGAATGACAATAAATAGTAAACTAGTTTACCATTTATTGTCAACGTCCTGATAACTTCAATTAAGAGAAGATCCAAATAACATGATACAAATGAGGTTTTATTCCAATTCATTTTGGAGAGGCTAGCTTAAGATTATCGACCTACGCAACAGCTGAACAGGAATAATATAGGGCTTAAGCTCTAATCCAAGAAGCTCGGATAAGTTGAGATAATTCTGATCTTTCGAGGCTACAGTAAAACGTCTCAGTTGCAGCCCTAATTAACGATGCTACTACATCTACCAAATGTTCAAGAAAGCTGCT
>JALJPA010000412.1 GCA_022969215.1 Colwellia sp.
AAGAGACCTTTGTAAGTGCTAAATACATCAGTATTCCAAAGAGCTCTCCCTTAGCGGCTAGGTTCCATCAACTCAATTGTAAATTATTTAAGCTACGTAATGATGGTACGATTGACAGCTTTTACCAAGAGTATGCAATCACTCCTTACATTCAAATTTTTGAGAATGAAGAGAGCCAGCAGCAACTCGCTTCTTGTTTAAAGCCCCATGCAGACCAACAAGCGAACTAATGACCATAATGAACTTTATTTCGCTAAAGTTCATTATGGTTAAATTATTTACTTCAATTTAAATTCCCCACATGATGATCCGGAGTGAATAGCAGAAAGAATAATTACCAGGGAATATAACAATGAATAAGTGCAGCAATACATCACACCTAACGTCAGCTGAAGCATTAATACCAGCATCTGGGGAAAATTCTAAGCAAGTAGAGCTAAGTGCTAACTTGGTAACAGCGAGTTTAAATGAGCAGAATAAAACCGCCTTAGCATCAGATAAGGCGGTAAAAATGGCAGCTATTGACGTAGATAATCCAAGCTTTGTTCTGGGGTATAACTAGCCTTGTTTTACTTACTAATGACAGGCAAATAACGGCGGACGAAAAATAACTGGCAAATAATGTAATACACTTCAGATACGTACTAAATATTAGCGGATTTTCACTTGCTTAGTTTCGATTTCAACAGCCTCAATTTCAGTAGCCTTTATTTAAACAAGTATTGACGTTCTGGTCGCCCAACTGTGCCGTATTCAATATCGGCAACAATCTCATTACAGCTTAATAGATATTCTAAATAGCGCCTTGCTGTAGTTCGACTAGTACCAATACAGCCAGACATGGATTCCGCGGTATAAGCACTGCCAGCATTATCACTTAACACTTTACGTATTTTATCTAAGGTTAATGAATCAATGCCCTTAGGTAATGGAGTTAACTCATTGATTATTACTGCTGATTTTGGCTGACTAGCTAGCTTGCCTTTATTGTGAAATAGCTCATCAAGATCATCTTGCTCAAAAGGTTGCTGAGCACTAAGTCGCTGACGATATTGTAGAAATCGTGCTAGGGTTAGCTTTAAACGAGAAAAAGCTAAGGGTTTTAAGATATAGTCAAAGGCTCCGTATGACATAGCCTCTTGAATCACTTCGCTATCTTTAGCCGCTGTTAACATAACAATGCTGATATCAAAGGCATTTAAGTCTTGCCTAACGTACTTTAATACATCTAAGCCATTACTCTCGACTAAGCTGACATCAAGAAAAATAAGTTCTGGCTTAAAACTGTCGAGTAGATCTTTTGCCTCAGTGGTATTTTGCGCGATACCAATAACCTCAAAGCCCTCTTCATTATTAATTGTTTTCGATATGATGTTAGCAATACGCATATCATCTTCAACAATTAAGACACTATTTATGTTCATCACTTAATCCACTCCTTTACTGATAGCTATTATTATTTTTATTCGTAGGCTATTTAGGTATATAAACCGTCATAATCGTGCCACCTGTTTTTGCCCGGGTAATGGATAAAGTACCGTCGACTTGATCCAAGCAATTTTTCACCAAAAACATCCCTATACCATGTCCCATGGCACGCTTTGTTGTACGACCAAAGGTGAAAATATCTTTAATGGCTGCATCACTCATACCAACGCCAGAGTCTTCTATTTCAAAGATAATATCTTCACCCATATCGGTAAACGACAGTGTCACCTGCGGTGCTTGCGCTTTATTACTACTGGCAGCATCAAAGGCATTCTCGAGTATATTACCGAGTATAGTCACCAATTTTGAGCGTGGCAGCTTACTCGGCACTTGCAGTAAACTGCTTTCATTATCAATAATCAAGTTAATTTTTCGCTCTTTAGCTACATCATATTTCCCCAGAATAAGCCCTGCTATTATCGGGTCTGGCACAATGCGCATTAAGAAAGCAATAAGCTCCTGATAACCTGAATTTTCCACCATAATCAAGTCCAACGCTTCTTCATAAGAGCCAATTTGAATAAGGCCACCTATGGTATTTAATTTGTTAGAATATTCATGTGTTTGTACTCTTAACATGGTTGAGAACTGCTTGACTTGCGACAGCTTCTCACTTAAATCAACCACATCATCTTTACGGCGAAAGGAAACCACCACACCGCGCTGCTTATCGGCAATCATTAAAGGGGTTTTTGTTAAGATTAAGGTACCCGCTTCAATATCAATTTCCACATCTCGCCAGACTCGTGAAGAATCTCTGG
>JALJPA010000413.1 GCA_022969215.1 Colwellia sp.
GATGTATTGGCACGAATTCTTCAAGCTGGCCATCATGCGCCAAGTGTCGGCTTTATGCAGCCTTGGGATTTTGTCTTGGTTACTGAAGAAAACACTAAAAAGGCGCTTAAAAGAGGTTATGAGTCAGCCAGTATTGAATCAGCTCAGCAATTTTCTGAAGATAAAAGGGAAGAATATAAAAGCTTCAAGTTAGAAGGTATTCTCGAAGCACCCTTAGGTATATGTGTTACTTGTGATAGAGAAAGAAATGGTCCGGTCGTTATAGGCCGTACTATCAAGCATGAAATGGACCTTTACAGTACAGTGTGTGCCATTCAAAATATGTGGTTAGCGGCAAGAGCTGAAAATATTGGTTTAGGCTGGGTCAGTATCATCCATGATGATGTATTACGAGACACCTTGAATATACCTAGTAACATAGAAATAATCGGCTATTTATGTTTAGGTTATGTTTCAAAATTTAATGAAAAGCCTGAGTTGGAAGAGTTTGGTTGGTTGCCTAGAGAAGATATAAATAGACTTATCCATAAAGAAAAATGGTCAAATAAGGCGTAATACAGGAACAAGCGGGTTATATGTCGGACAGTTATCCTTTGCTAGTATGCACATTTAATACTTTATCTAAAGTAATACTGAGTCAGCTAAATTGGCCGTTTTCGTTTCTTAACAGGTGAATTAACAATTTTTGTCCGTTAAACTGGGCGCTTTATTTCAGGAGAAGTTAGAGTGAAAAAATATATAGTTTTAGCGTTAATGGTATTTTCGTCAGCTATTCAAGCCGAAGATACGGAAGTATTAAACGTCGATCGTTCAGTAGCAAATAATATTAATTTGTCTTTTCCTAATGATAATAATATTAAACCGAAAGCGGGTGACTTTGAAATAGTTAACTATGTGCTAATGAGTAATGAAATGGGTGAACGCTGGAGCGTTATAACCCTAACAAATTTATCCTCGGGAAACCGCGATTTAGAGCAAGATCATTTAATGGCGCTCTTTGCTGACGGTAGCCGAAAAAGCCCGCTACAGTATAAATTAAACTTCAAAGGCAAAGAAACACAGTCCATCACTGTTTCCTTTGGAGAATATAAATTCCCCATATTGAGCATATATTCAAGTAATTAAAGCATCCCTTATTGTAGACACTAGGCTTTTAATGAAAATAATATTAATTCGGCATGGTAAACCAACATCTGCAGATAACCCGAAATTTGGTGCTTTTGAGTATATTAAATGGATCAGGCGGTATAACTCTTCCGATGTTGCTCAGCATAGCCGCCCTGATAATATCAATGATAGCTATCAATCTTATTATGTCGTATCAAGTGATTTGAATAGAGCTATACACTCAGCAAATATTTACCTTAGCAAATCACCTGAGCAGATTGATAAAATTTATCGTGAAATGGCAATACCTAGATATAAATTGCCATTACAATTGAAAGCTTGGCATTGGGTTTACCTCTCAAGATTTCTTTGGATGCTTGGCTATGAAGGGCCATTTGAATCTTTTAAAGAAGCGAAGGAAAGAGCCGATATTGCTGCCGATAAATTAATTGAAATTGCCCAAAGCCAAGACAAGATTGTATTGTTCGGTCATGGCTTTATGAACCGTTATATTAGAAAATCGCTAATCAATAAAGGTTGGCTGTTAAATGAAAAAAGTAATGCTTATTGGGGGATTACCAGCCTCGAAAGCTAACAAACTCATATTTCATCGACATTAAAGTAATATAAAATAATAAAAGCTGCCATTCGCTATTATTGAAATACTTAAAAGAGCTAAAGTCATGACCACTGTTTTAATTGATAAAGTGAATTGATTACGCATATCAGCCTCCTAATGGTAAGCCCCTTAGGGATTAGCAAACCTAGTATTAAATGAGATGCATAAATTAAACCATAACTAAGATTTAGTTAAGTTTCAGCTAGGCATCGTTAATGCCTAGCTGAAACTTAGTTAAGGCATAAGTAAGTAATTAGTATAAGAATGAATAACAGACAGCTAACAGCCTGTTTCACTAAACATTTAAGCTAATTTTACTTGTCATAAGCAACAATTGCGTGAATACTAAAACAGCTTTAATTAAGGGCATGTAAAGTCACTTTATTTGCAGCTTATTATCAACTTCACTATGGCAAATATATGCCGAGTGTGAAGTTGATATCATTCGTTAAACTTCTTCTGGATACCTATTATGAATTTAGATAAATCAACAAAACGTATAGCAAAAAGAGTTA
>JALJPA010000414.1 GCA_022969215.1 Colwellia sp.
AATTGAAGACTTAGCAGAAGACTTTGCCGATAAAAACCATGCACTATTTTTAGGCCGTGGCGATCAGTACCCAATAGCTATGGAAGGAGCATTGAAGCTGAAAGAAATTTCATATATTCATGCTGAAGCCTATGCAGCTGGCGAGCTTAAACATGGTCCATTAGCGCTTATTGATGCTGAAATGCCGGTAATTGTCGTGGCGCCGAAAAATGATTTAATTGAGAAACTTAAATCAAACGTTGAAGAAGTACGTGCCCGTGGCGGTTTAATGTATGTCTTCGCCGATAGCGATGCTAACTTTGCTAGCGATGACACCATGAAAGTTATTGATGTGCCAGTGTGTGATGACATTATCGCGCCAATCGTTTACACCTTACCTTTACAGCTACTTTCTTATTATGTAGCGATAATCAAAGGTACTGATGTTGACCAACCACGTAACTTGGCTAAATCAGTTACGGTAGAGTAATCTATTTAAAATGAATTGATGACTGATTATATTCTAAATCAAGTTGGCAACATCTCGGCGTGAACTAAAGCGACTTACTCTTTGAGTAGTCGCTTTTTTATTGTCTTGTTCGGAGATATACGGCCTAAATTGCTTGGTGAGTAGCTGTTAAGATGTATGCTTAAGTTTGATTATTTAATTGTTAAACTTATTTGCAGTAATACCAATTCCAATAAGTTTCTTCTTACTCAGCGAGAGTTAAAAGGCTTAGAGGCAAGGCATTGATTGTAGATAATGGTTATTCCCTTATCAAAATCAATAACGTAGCATGCAAGCCTTTTAAACTCACCCGTTGGGAGCTTTCCAGCGATTAGATAACCGTACAGAATTTCTTTCATATAGAGTGACTATATGCAAAAAAATTCTATTTGTTCTCAAACCGCAGGCAAGCTCTGAGTGGGAAGAAACTTAATGGACTTGGTATATAATAAATCGTTAAGTTTAAGTGATTATTTAGCATTGCAACCGCTGGTTGACAAAATAACAACCGAACTTGCTAGTCTGCAACTACTGAGTTTCCTATGCTTGGCACTCATTTAACAGGGTAGAGTAAACTATATGATATTAGCAGATAAGATAATAAAATTAAGAAAGCAATCAGCTTGGTCGCAGGAAGAACTGGCTGAGAAGATGAATATTTCGAGACAGTCTGTCTCTAAATGGGAAAGTACAAATAGCATACCTGATTTGAATAAAATAATTATGTTAGCGGATATTTTTGACGTTACCACTGACTTTTTACTGAAAGATGAATACGAGACTTTTGATTCCGTAACAGAAAGTAAAGAGCCGAGCGTTACTCAAATTACTTTAGAGCAGGCACTAAAATATGTTGAAAATAAAATGGCTGCTTCTAACTTAGTTACTAAGGGAGTGATGTTCTGTTTATGCTCAGTAGTACCACTATTTTTCTTTTTAGCCATGGCTGGAACAAATAAATTAAACATGACTGGCGATGTGGCTGCAGGACTTGGTGTATTAAGTATATTAATAATGGTTTCTATAGGAGTTAGTTATTTTATCAAAACTAACCAATATGAGAGTGGCATAGCAACAATAGATAGTGAACCATTTGAATTAGCATATGGAGTGCATAGTGTTGTTCAAGAAAAACTACATAAATTCAGAGGCACTTATAATTTAAGGCTATCACTAGCTATTTTCTTGTTTATTATCAGCTTTGTACCATTGATGTTTTCGAATATATTTTTTGAAGGAGCAGATCTTACTTTCATGATGCTTATTGTACTTATTTTAATCATAGCCATAGGAATCTACATTTTGATCCCTGTTTCTGCTAGATATGATGCTTATAATAATATTCTCAAAGATAACTTTGTCACAGAACAAAGTAAGCGTGCAAAACGTGCAGAAAAACTAGCGGCATTCTATTGGCCATTGCTAACAGCCATATTCCTTGGCTGGAGTTTATGGACCATGGAATGGGGAGTTACGTGGATCATCTGGCCTGTAGGGGCGGTACTTTTCGCAGCATTAGTGGGATTAATGGAGTTAATGGAGAAAGAAGAGCCTTAAAAGGGAGAGTATTCTTATTCATATGCAAGTAAATGACGGTGAAGCTTACCAAACAAACTCATACCAATTTCTTTAAATTATTGCTCACTTGTGCGGGGTAAAATACTCCAAGGCGGCGTTGCTCTCAATCCCAATAGCCAGCTATTGGTCAATCGAGCGCCTTGCTTTGATTTATTTTTCCTGTGC
>JALJPA010000415.1 GCA_022969215.1 Colwellia sp.
CTGCATTTTCACCACCGATAGCGGTAGCAACAATGTCTTGTAACTCAGCTACCGTTAAACCATAGCGGGCTAGAGCAATACGCTTGGGCACTATTGATAACATGGGTAAACCAGTGACTTGCTCAACTTGAATATCACTAGCACCGTCAATTTGTTCAAGCACTTCGCGAATGGCATTGGCTGAGGTTAATAATTGTTGTAAATCATCACCAATGACCTTTATGCCTAAATCCGCTCGCACCCCTGAAATCAACTCGTTAAAGCGCATTTCAATAGGTTGGGTTAATTCAAAATTATTACCCGGTAGTTTTGATACTTTAGCCATAATGTCAGCGGCTAATTCAGCATGAGTTAAATTCACGTCTGGCCATTCGCTGCGTGGTTTTAACATAATAAAGGTATCGGCAACGTTAGGTGGCATAGGATCATTGGCAATTTCAGGTGTACCTATTTTTGAAAATACATTAAGTACTTGTGGAAATTGAATAACGCTTTGCTCAAGTAACTTTTGCATTTCAACCGCTTGCTCTATACCCGTACCTGGGATGCGAATAGCCTGTAATAAAATATCTTCTTCGTTCAGTTGCGGAATAAACTCTGAGCCTAAGGTTGTTGCTAGCCAAGCACAAAATATGACTAGTAAAGTTGCCAATGAAAGCACTAACCAGCGAACTTTCATCGCCATAACTAACATAGGTTTATAGAGTGATTTACTGACTTTTATTACCAGACTTTCTTTATCGCTAATATCACCGGTCATAAATAAGGCAATAGCCGCAGGTACTAGAGTAACCGAGAGTACCAATGCCGATAACAAGGCAATAACGACGGTAGCCGCCATAGGTTGGAACATTTTTCCTTCTACGCCCGTTAATGAAAACAGTGGGATATACACCACTGTAATAATAATCACGCCAAATAAACTCGGTCTGATGACTTCATTGGTGGCTTGAAAAACCACATGTAGCCTATCTTTAAGTGCCAATCTGGCGCCATTATGACGCTGGGCCTCTGCTAGGCGGCGAGTGGCATTTTCGACAATAATGACTGCGCCATCGACGATTAAACCAAAATCCAATGCACCTAAACTCATTAAGTTGGCCGATACCCCAGCTTGTACCATGCCTGTTATGGTCGCTAGCATGGTTAACGGAATAACCGCGGCGGTAATTAATGCGGCTCTAACATTACCCAGTAATAGCAATAACACCACTATCACCAATAAAGCACCTTCAACTAGGTTTTTTTGTACGGTGGCAATGGCCTTATCAACTAAGGTGGTTCTATCATAAACGGCAGTTAGTTTAATACCCTGGGGTAAAGAGCTTTGTACTTGGGCAAGCTTGTCAGCGACAGCTAGTGATACTTCACGGGCATTTTCACCCACTAACATCATGGCTGCGCCGAGTACGGTTTCTTTACCACTGTGGGTAGCAGCACCAGTACGTAAAGCTTTACCTATGGCAACTTCAGCAATATCACTGACTTTAATCGGCGTATTATTAAGATTTTTTATAACTACCTGTTCAATATCGGCAATGGTTTTCAATTGTCCTGGCGATCTAACCGTCAGCTGTTGACCATTACTTTCAATATAACCAGCACCACGGTTACTATTATTGGCCGCTAATGCCGTCTGTATATCGGCAAATGAAATGCCAAATTCGAGCATCTTTCTCGGTGATGGTGTGATGTGATACTGCTTATCAAAACCACCGATAGTGTTTATTTCGGTCACACCTTTTACCAAGGCGAGCTGCGGTTTGATGATCCAGTCCTGTATTTCTCTAAGAGCCGTGGCATCATAAGGCTTACCATTGGCTTGCCTGGCATCAGGATCAGCATCAAGGGTATACATGAATATTTCACCTAGACCAGTGGATACTGGGCCCATTTCTGGCGATAGACCTGCGGGTAGTTTGCCCTTGATGGCATTAAGTCGCTCGTTGATTAAACTGCGGGCGAAATATAAATCCGTCCCCTCCTCAAAAACCACGGTCACTTGTGATAAACCATAACGTGACAGCGAACGGGTATAGGATAAATTTGGCAATCCCGTCAAAGCTGTTTCAACCGGGTAAGTGATGCGTTGCTCGGTTTCTAATGGTGAATAACCATCGGCACGGGTATTGTTTTGTACTTGCACATTGGTGATATCTGGTACGGCATCAATGGGCAGTTTTTGATAACTCCAAGAGCCAACGGCCATT
>JALJPA010000416.1 GCA_022969215.1 Colwellia sp.
GCCTACGGTGTTCATAACTTTGTTTGCTATAAGCATCTTCACCGCAAAGGTAGGCACGGCGAACACAACGTGTAATTAAGTGATAATAACGGGTATCTTGTAAAGACACTTGCTTACTGCGTGATTGGGTCATAATAAAACCTCTTCTCTTGGTTGTTATTTAACCATAGTAAAAAGGCGTTATTTATTCAACAAAGTATGGATGTCCCACTTTGTGACAAAGTATGGATGTCCCACTTTGTGCTCACTTTGTGTCCCATTTTTTGGGTGGCAGTATTTCCAAAGATTTTTACCTTGCTACATTCTCGTTTAAATATTGTTTGATAAATCGAAATTATATCGCTGATTAATGTCTATTAGTTTTTGTATTCTTTACACTACTAATTCCAAAGACTACTGAGAAGCACATAACAAACTGATTATAATAAGAATAAAATAAACGGAATGATTTTTGCTTACTTCGGCAAGATTACAAATATACTTAACGGAATAAATATTAATGACTAAGTTTTTAATTACAACCTTAGCTCTTTTTTCAATGGCTACCCTTAGCCTGAATGCACATGCAACACTTATCAACTTTGATGGAACGTCAACAGTAGGTAACGACTCTGTTCTTGCCCCTTACTTTGGTGGTTCATCAACGGTTCTATCTATCTCATTAAATTTTGAAATAGCAACAGGCCAAAAGGTTAATGAATCAGTAGGCTCAAACTCAGCATCTGGTGAAATCACATGGAATGATGGTCAAGAACGTATATTTACAATAGATTCATATTATTTAATCAGCAAGTCAAACAACGGTTTTATATCCTTTAATTTTAATGGATTTGGCCCTGATATTAATGGAAAAAATATGGATGATTTCATATTGCGTGTAGATATTGGTGAAAATCCTTTTACTTCTAATCTATTGTTTTCTGATGCTTTGATTGGTAAAAATGTTACAAATCGAGCAGGGATTAGCAATGGTAATAGCATGTCTTTCCGTACATTTGGTGAGAGTGAGGGTAACATCACTGTAGCAGTACCTGTGCCAGCTTCAATTTATCTTTTTGGTCTGGGAGTAATAATACTTTCCCTGCGCAAGAGGCATAATCGCGTATCCCCTTTATAAAATAAAGGGTTTAGATAAGAGTCAAATTAAATGAACTATGCTTTTGTGTAGTTCCTTTGTTTTACCTATATAATAAGTAAAATAGGCACATGTTCTGAAGATCCTAATTATAGTCTTGTTCAGACTAAAGGACAATATTTTCATACGTAGCGCTCTTACAAAATGCAGTAGTAAACTCGACATGGCGTATCTCGGGTTTGTTTTATTTCCATCAAGCTCTCTCTATTGAAAAACTCTGTACTTCACTTATATTTTTGATATCAAGCGCTAACATCACCAGTCTATCAACACCTAAAGCAACCCCCGAACATTGTGGTAACCCATGCGTTAATGCCGCGATGAAGTTTTTATCAATAGGCTTAACAGGCAAGCCTTGAGCCGTTCTTTTAGCATTATCTTCTTCAAATCTAACTTGCTGCTCGTTAGCATCTGTTAATTCATTAAAGCCATTAACTAGTTCGATACCCCGGTAGTAACATTCAAATCGTTGAGCTACCCGTGAATCGTCGATTGAAACTCTGGCCAGTGATGCTTGAGCTATGGGAAAATCATAAATAAATTGTGGTTGGTCGACGCCTATTGTTGGTTCAATGATCTCGGTAAAAATAAACTGCAACAACAGGTCTGCGTTTTGCATTTCAATTAGCCAGTCCGCACTTTTATGGTACTTATTTAATAGCTCAACAAGCTCATCAAAACTTGCTGTTAATGGATCAATAGAGACGGTTTGCATAAATATATCTTGGTAGCTAGTAAATACCGCCTTATCACCGCCTAAAACGACTTGTATCAACTCGGCCACCTCTTGCATCAAATCATACTGATCAAAGCCAATACGATACCATTCAAGCATCGTGAACTCCGGATTGTGGTTGCGACCTGACTCTTCATGACGAAATGCCTTAGTTATTTGAAAAATGCAGCCATAACCGCAAGCAAGCAACCGTTTCATATGAAACTCTGGCGAAGTTTGTAAGTACAAATCAGCTGACTGATCAGCCGGACTATCGGCTAAAAAGTTATATTTACAGGTGAAGGCATCTAAATAGACATCAGTCACTGTGCCCTGAGATAGCGCTG
>JALJPA010000417.1 GCA_022969215.1 Colwellia sp.
CCTATAGTCACAGGTAGATTATATTTCCAACCACATGCTTTCCACCAACACTCCGAAAACCAGTGTTTCACATGATCTACAACCATATCAGCTATGGATATTACCTCTCGGTAGCTATCAACATCTATTAAAGGTAAATCATTAACATATTCGGCAAATGGAATATGCTTTGTTGTTTTGCCATGAAGATATAGTCCAATTGAGGTATAACCATCACCATACTCATCAGGAAAAACTTGTATAGAGATTTCATTAACATCGCTTGGAACAACTTCATCCAAAAAATTGGCTATTTCATCAATCAACGCATCAGAATGCCTTCCAAGCTCTTTAGTATAAACTCGGTTTAACGACTCAACATTCATTCCGTTAGGTAATTTTTTTTGGTTAGTCATACATTCCTGACTGCTAACGCCGCCAGCAACCGCCGACGCATGTTGGCTGTTTTTTTGCGTGTTTTTGCAAAAAAGAAGACAACGTGTGGAGGTCGGATTGGCTGGCCTTGTTATGCCACATGGTAAGGTAGAAGTCATAAGTTTCATTTAACTTTAGCCTTAAATTCTTTCAATAACTCTTCCGCTTTCTCTTTACCAAATTCACTTACCATTTCGTCCCACATCGGTGAGTTTCTGACTTGGTTTTGGTATTTTTTAGTCATTTTCTCTATTTCAGAATCTGATGGTTTTGTACCTTTGGAAATAATATGGAGCCCTTCTTCATCAATCCATGTCGCTCCTGATGTTGGGGTAATCAATGTTATACAGCATTTCTTATATTTCTTACCGCTTCCACAGGGGCACTGATCATTTCTTCCAATTTTACCTTTCATTCAAATACCCCACTTTAGCTTCAGTGTGCTTTGATGGCATAACGCCCTACTAATGTGTGAAGCCAATTTGGCATGATTTTATGCGGCTCTTTTGCAGAAAACATGACAAAGCAGGCTGAATCACCATTGAGTATCTTGTTATTGATTATTTACACTTCAATCAAAGCGAATAAATCGTTTGATTTAAAGCAGTTGGCACTGATACTAGCACGAAAAATACGCAGCCATATCGTTCAAAAAATACCATTGCCTAATATATCTGACGGACAAGCGACAATACATAGTAGAACAAGTTGAATGGCTCTGAAATTGTGGCGTTTAGCGATGACGCTGATTGCCCTATTCGACGCTGCGATGACGTAACTTAGCGCCTCAAAACCACTGCTGCCAATATGCAGCATTTGAAAAAACTATCGTTGCCACAAAAATTGCAGCACGGTAAATATTCAAAGTCTTGCTGCGCAATAACGCCTTTGTAACAGGCTAATTTTTGTGAAGCAGTTTGTGTGATACTGACGCGCAGCGGCAACACAAAATGCGTAGCTAAAATTTGTCCTCGTTGACAAACTTGTTAGAGCGCTTGCCCAACTTTTTTAAGACATAGTTGCTTAAAACTACTTTCTAATCTTGTACTAAAACTTTTCCCTATCGATGTATGAACTCTGAAGCGTATAAACCAGAGCCTTAGTGAAGGGAAGTTTGGCAAAAAATCTTTAATGAATTTATTTATCCAAGCATTCTCGCTATCCAATTCTATGAAATAATTTGCCTCTTCCCCATCTTTTATTCTATGGGGCATAGGGCTAGATAAAACATCTCTAATTGTTGTTTGCACTGCATATGATTTTTTGAATATTCCAGTTTTCCAAGTTAAATTTGATATCTGTGCTTCTCTATGCCCTACATTTACGATTTTAACTACCAGATATTCTGGGTGAGGTCCATCCTGACCCGGTGTGATCATCAACCTGTGCCCAACAGATACTTCTAATCGCACCCTTTTATCTTGCCTAGACAAATACAGCGCAAGAATAACAGCGGAAAGCGAACCTATTGCAGAAAACCATGGCGCAAAAGAATTAACAAATGTCCAAAATTCAACATCCATACTTGATTAGTACTCCTTGCGCTCTAACGCCGCAAACACTGGCGGCGTGCTGGCGCATTTTTTTGCGCCTTTGGTTTTTAGCAAAAAATGCGACAGCTTTAGCCGTCCGCGTGATTTGCCTTGTTAAGTTGCTCCATCAGTGAGCCAATTACTAAATAATCTAACTCCTAATGATCCCAACACTGCTAAACCAAATAACGACGCAATATGTTCAGTAGGGTTAATACCAACGCTAACTAACGAAATAGC
>JALJPA010000418.1 GCA_022969215.1 Colwellia sp.
ACTCAGAAGTGAAACGCAGTTGCGCCGATGGTAGTGTGGGAGTTCCCATGTGAGAGTAGGACATTGCTAAACTTCTAATTTGTACTTCGGTACACGGAAACCCGTAGCTTACGCTGCGGGTTTTTTGCTTTCTGGCTTTTGAATAGCTAGAAAGTTCAAGCGTAATTACGCTTGTGCTAGTGATAATGGTGAAAGGCATGCCCATTGGGGTGTTTCACATTGCTAGCTCTTATTAAGAATAGCCGATTCATAAAAGTCGGATGACTAGTTTTATATCTATGCGTAGTTAACACTGCGGATTTATTTGTATTTATGTAATTTTGGAGTTGTACTGGTAAATGAGAAAGTTTTTATCTTCCCCTGTAAAAATGGCACTAAGTGAAGCCGAAAGTGCTTCATACCAAAATGCATTAAAGCATGTTACTGAATTAACTTTAAACTTGATGGCGGTTAAAGTTGAAAATCGACCTGAGGATTACCTCGGTTGGTGTACCGAGTTAATTGATGTCTGTCGCAACCGCATTAATATAAGCCTGCTTGAAGATCACCAATTACCTATTTTGAAAAAATTAGAGCAAGTGCTGGTTTTAGGCGCTAGTGTTAGTCAATTCAAAATGGCACGCATAGCACCATGGCCTATATTCACTGCTTTTGTTGAACAGCAAGCGAGTTTACATGCCTTGGAAGAGCGCTTAGCACTGCTTGATTATATTCAATTGATAAAGAGCAAAACTTTAGCTGAGATGTCTGAACTTGAACGTCTTGCCTTTGCTGGTAAACACACTAACCAACATTGTCATACGCAATACAATTTTGATGTCGAATGGTTTGCTTCAACCAAAGGCGCTAAAGTTTTCCATATTTTATTATCCCAGCAACCTGAAAGTTTTGATGCTGCTTTAAGTCATATTCCAGATTCTGGTGATGTAACGCCCAAACAGTATCAGCAGTTTGTTAGTGCCTACAAACAAATCTTTACCAGTTACACTGTTGGCAAGGAAAACGGTGAGAAAGCACCACTAGCACCCGCTACACGTTTATTAGCGATGAAACGTCCTGATCAATTTATTGCGCTAACAAACGCAAAAATTGAAGTGCTTTGCCAAGGTTTATCGATAGCAAAATTTAATAGTTTTGATTTTGAAAGCTATTGGCAAGATATGATCGGCACTTTACGTACTTTCGCTTGGTGGCATCAAGACGAGCCTGAAGATGAACGTGAAGCCAAACTTTGGCAAGCTCGTGCGGTTTTAGTCGACTTATTTATGTTTGCCGATGAAGATTTTGCTTTTGGATCTAACTTTTTGCGTATTCGTGATAAAAAATTAAATAGCGCAGAAAGTAGCTACAAGTCTAGTCGACGAGGTCGTGTTAAGTTAACCCCTGAGGAAGTTGTTGATCAAGCACTTGCTGAAGATGGTATACCTGAGTATATTCAAGGCAAACGCGAGACTATCCTTAGAGAAGTTAAAACCGGTAAGAGTGTAGAACATGTTATTGGTTTGATGAGAGCAATCTTTGGTTAGATAGTTACATCAGTAGAGGGTAAAGCAATTTTACCCTCTATAGCCATTAATATTCAACCTGCATGGTAACGGATTTACACTGCAATTTAGCCACAGCTCTAACTAACAGCCTTCAAAAATAGCCCAGCTATTTAAGCTGTATTATCTTTCTGAAATACTATCCTTTCTAAACTAACTGCTTACAAGAGATCTCACTTCTTCATTGTTACTTTAAATCGTGACCTGCGGCTTTAATGCCGGAATACCTTTATTGATAATACTTACTCTTCTAAATAAATATAAAACGCAGAATCCAGAAGATAAATGCGCTAGCATGAGCGCAGGATAAAGTGAATATTCACCATCATTGAGGCCGAACCAGGCAAGGGGGATGAGCAGAATTAAACGGTGAATAATTCCAAGTACACTTGCCGTGATAGCTTTATCTTTGGCGTTCAATGTTGATTGATAAACAATGACACACCCTGCACCGATATAGCCCCAAGGTAACCAAGTAAGGTAATGTTTTAAATGTATGGTAACGCTATCGTGAGGACATAATGAGTTTGCCCAAAAATCTACCGTATAGTTTAACGCTATGGCAATAACAAACTGCGCTATTAGCACAGTGGCAAACATATAGCGGTATGCTTGTTT
>JALJPA010000419.1 GCA_022969215.1 Colwellia sp.
TTCAGAGTGCTTGAGCTATTTCAATTCAAGGCGCTGTGATGAAATAATGGTTATTCCATTATAAGTCACAGCAACGAAGACGTGATGTGGCTCAAGCGCTTCTTCGATGGGTTTAAAATGACTTTATACCGCGTTAAATAATCAAAGCATAGAATGACTATGCTTAAATTATTCTCCTTGCCTAAAGTCATTTTAATTCCCACTGAAATCCTGCACTTTGATTGGTAGCGGCGATATGTTATTAAACGTAATTTTTTTACTGTTTATCGCCATAACCTTGTTGTTTTGGCAAAATAAATTTATGGTATCGGGCACTGTATGTCTCAACCGGAATTAAGATGCCTAAAAAAACATTACCGCACAATTTAGTTATTAATAAACTTGCCAATAAGTTTACTCATAACTTTATTAATAAGAAAAGTGCGTTTACCTTGTTTGCCACCAGTATGTTGTCACTTGGCTTAACGGCTTGTTTATCTAATGAAAAACAAGACGCTAAAGTTGTTATCAACAAAAACCCTTACCCAAGTACCTATCAAGCACTACCAGCACAAAGTACTTTATTGACCAATGCTACGATATTAACCGGTACTGGTGAGCGCTTAGATGAAGCCGACATATTGTTAGTAAATGGCAAGGTTATGCAAGTAGGTAATAACTTATCTGCAGAGCAGGCGAAGGTTATTGATATGACAGGTAAATGGATTACCCCAGGCATTATCGATGTTCATTCGCATTTAGGTGTTTATCCTAACCCACAAGTAGAATCACATTCTGATGGTAATGAGATGACTTCGCCAAATACCTCAGAAGTTTGGGCTGAGCACAGTGTTTGGCCACAAGATCCAGCCTTTGAAGCTGCCCGCGTGGGTGGTGTAACTACCCTACAGATTTTACCTGGCTCAGCTAACTTATTTGGTGGCCGCGGCGTAACTTTACGCAATGTACCGAGTCATACCATGCAAGGCATGAAGTTTGCCGATGCACCATACGGTTTGAAAATGGCCTGTGGTGAAAACCCTAAACGTGTTTATGGTAGTCGCAAGGTTCTACCTTCAACTCGCATGGGCAATGTTGCCGGTTATCGAACCGCTTGGCTTGCCGCCACTGAATATAAACGTGAGTGGGATAAATACGACAGCGATTACAGTGCCGGTAAAAATCCCCAAGCACCAACACGAGATCTAGAGCTTGATACTTTAATGGGTGTGTTAGACGGCGAAATATTAATTCATAACCATTGTTACAAAGCTGAAGAAATGGCGGTGATGATCGACCTTTCCAATGAATTTAATTATCACTCAGGTACTTTCCATCATGCAATTGAAGCTTATAAAATTGCTGATTTATTAGCTGCTAATGGTAATTGTGCCGCTATGTGGCCAGATTGGTGGGGCTTTAAAATGGAAGCTTTTGACATGGTTGAAGAAAATGCAGCCATTGTTGATGCGGTGAAAAACTCTTGTGCTGTGGTTCATTCTGACTCAAGCACAACTATCCAACGTTTAAATCAAGAAGCAGCGAAAGTAATGTATCGCGCGAATGAAAATGGTTTTGCCTTAAAAGAAGAAGATGCCATTAAGTGGATTACTGCTAATGCGGCAAAGTCTTTAGGAATTAATGATGAAGTAGGCAGCCTAGTTGCCGGTAAAAATGCGGATGTTGTCGTTTGGAACATGAACCCATTTAGTGTTTATGCCCAAGCAGAGCAAGTATTTATTGATGGCGCTAAGGTTTATGATCGATTTGATGATAAATACCAAGCGAAAAGTGATTTTTTACTTGGCCAAAACTTAAGTAATCATGTAAACGACCAAGCTACTGAAGCCGTTACTGCATCTGTAATCAAGCCAGTTAGCAAACTATCTACCACATCATCTACCAAGTAAAGGAACCACAATGACAAATACTTATTTACTTACTTCATTGCGCTGTGCCTTATTTGGCGCATTTGCTGTGACTACCAGCCAAGTACAAGCTGAATCTATTGCCATCACCAATGCCACTGTTTATACCGTTGCGGAACAAGGCATTTTATCGCAAGCAACCGTTGTTATTGATGACGGAAAAATTATCGCGGTTTATAGTAAAGATGAAGTGCCTGAGTCACTTAGCGCAGATACCTTGATTGATGCTAAAGGGCGTATTTTAACGCCGG
>JALJPA010000042.1 GCA_022969215.1 Colwellia sp.
TCAATGCACCAACAGTACAAGCAGAGCCGGCCACAACCAGCAAGTTCATCACAGAGCAAGCTGAAGCTATAGAGCTTAAACCGATGGAAGATAAGGCTGTTGAAAGTAAACCTGCTAAAAACAAAGAAATTGTTAATAATTAGCATTACTTAAAATTAAGCAGAGATTAAAATCTTGCAACAAAAAAACGGCATTTATGCCGTTTTTTATTGCCTGAATATAGCGGTTATTGAATCACTATTTCTTTGCATCTACCCGTAGTGGGTTAACCCGACCACCGGTGGTTTTATCCGCTCGCCCTTCTAATTTAGCTTTCTCTGCACGACGTTTCCTTACATCTTTAGGGTCTGCAATCAGCGGACGATACACTTCAATTCTATCAAGATCATTTACCGGATCAGTTAGCTTTACTGCTCTATTCCACACGCCAACCTTGTTTACCGTTAAATCAATTTCAGGAAATAAATCGATTATTCCTGATTCAATAACAGCTTGATCTACTGTTATACCAGCAGTAAGCAATAAGGTTAATATTTTCTGCTTATGCGGAACACCATAGACAACTTCTACGGTGATTTTATCCTCGGCTGCTACATCCTCTGGACTATTTAACGCGGAACTATATAAAGTCATTTAGCCATTAACTCCGTATATCTCTTTTGCTCGTTGAGTAAACACTTGCACTAAGCTGTTACTAAAGTGACCAAAGACTTTACCGAAGGCTAATGAAACAAGTTTATTTGAGAACTCATACTCTAGCTCTAAACTGATTTTGCAAGCGTCGTCTGACAAGGGCGTTAGTAGCCAATAGCCTTCAAGACTTTTAAAGGGTCCATCAACTAAAGATAGTTTTATTTTTTCATTAGAAACCATAGTGTTTTTAGTGGTGAACCATTTACTTAAACCGCCCTTAGATACAAGTAAAGCTGCGGTAACCGTATCTTCATCTTGAGAAATAATTTTACTGTCATTACAATCAGGTAAAAAAGTAGGATAAGCGACAATATCATTTATCAACCGATACATTTGATCAACACTGTGCATAACTAACGCACTACGACTTATGGTTGGCATTCTCTCTCCACCTTTTTTCACCTATTGGCCAGCAAATAATGGCACTATCATAACAAAATGCAGCTAAAACCGCATTAATCTGGTCATTTTTATAAAAAACACTAATTTGCCATGTAAATAAGCCTTTATGTCGGTATAATCACCGCGCTTGCTGCTTGTTATAGCAACGATAAATGGAACAAAAAATGGCTAAAAAGAAATCTAAAAATAAATCCAATAGCAATACTATCGCTTTAAATAAAAAAGCGAGGCACAACTACAGCCTAACCGATAAGTTTGAAGGTGGTATGAGCTTGCAAGGTTGGGAAGTAAAGAGCATCAGAAGTGGTAAAGTTAACATCTCTGATTGTTACGTACATGTTAAAAACGGTGAAGCCTATTTATTAGGATCTGAAATATCGCCACTTAATGCCGCCTCTAGTCATGTGGTCTGTGATCCAAATCGTGATAGAAAATTATTACTTAATCGTAGAGAGTTAGAGAAAATTACTGCTGCTGTTGAACGTGACGGTTACTCTTTGATTGCAACCGCGATGTACTGGAAAGCCTGTTGGGTAAAACTCGAATTTTATCTGGGTAAAGGTAAAAAAGATCATGACAAGCGCTCCGACATAAAAGACAGAGAATGGGCTGTTGATAAAGGCCGTTTAATGAAGAACAAAAATTTGGACCGTTAAATTGATTATTTAGATAAGTGGTTAAAAATTACCACGTTGTCTATTCATGTTTAGCGTTGTATAATGAGATTATAGGCATATCGAGTCTATGATAATATTAGAAATAGTATTAGCAAAATAGAATAGAAAAAAGTACAAAAGTAAACTTTGGGGCGGATCTAGGATTCGACAAGATTCATGAAACCCAAGGTGCATGCCCAGGGGCGGTTTGCCTGGTAAAAAGCCGTAAAAACTATAATTGCTAACGACGATACGTTCGCACTAGCCGCTTAGGCTAGCCATCGCCTTTAAATCTCTCCTATTGGTTAGAGGATCGATGGTCACCCCAAATAGGATAGCGAGGGAAGCACGCTTAAGGCTGAACCGCGAAATAGTATTAAGCTCACCATGACGAAGCCTGTCGCTTGGCGTCTAATTGGTTAAATAAATAAGCGACTAAGCATGTAGTACCGAGGATGTAGGCTTTTTGGACGGGGGTTCGATTCCCCCCCGCTCCACCAAATAAAGACCTTTTTAATCCATTAGTTATACCTAGTAACTTTTAGATTTGGCTATAGACAGACCACCGTCTATGATAAGAAACCGCTTAATTGCGGTTTTTTTATATCTGAAATTTATCATGTACTCGGTTGTATTTATCCTTAGTGCACTAATAGGTAATAAGTAGTTTAAATGAGCACTTAAAAAGTTGGCGTGTAGACCGCCGTGGCAATTTTTTTAATAAAAAATACTTAGCTTCGAAACGAAAAGATAAACAATAAAATAAATTAATATCCAGGTAATAAAATATGACAACGGTAAAACCGAAAAATAAACCATTCATGGAAATTATCTTTAATGTAGCCCTACCTTCTTGGGTTCTAATGAAGTTTTCCAGTCCTGAATATTTTGGGGTAGTGGCAGGGTTAATCATAGCCTTAGCATTTCCTCTTGGGTATGCCGCTTATGATTACCTTAGAACAAAAGAAATGAACCTAATATCTGTCTTTGGCTTTTTAAGTACCCTTTTAACAGGTGGGATTGCATTGTTTGAGTTAAGTGTCCATTGGCTCGCAATCAAGGAAGCCTCTATACCAGCGTTAATAGCTGTATTTGTCGTGTTCTCTGGTGTGTATGGTAAACCTTTAATCGCAAAATTATTATTGAATGAATCAATGTTGAAGGTCGAACTGATATATGAAAAACTTTTTGCATCAGGGCAGACTGAGGTATTTAAAGCTAAAATAGGATTTGCTAATAAGTTACTGGCATTAACTTTTATCTTTTCAGCCGTAATGAATTATGTGTTAGCAAAGTGGCTGGTAACAAGTCCTGCTGGGACAGTTTCTTTTAATGAAGAACTTGGGCATATGACCTTAATGAGTTATCCAATCATTGCAATACCATCAATGATAATGCTTGGTGGCCTTATGTTTTATGTTTCCAAGGTAATAAATAATTTAACGGGTTATAAATTTACTGATTTATTGGTAGAACAATAAATCAGTCGCAGTAAATAATTTATAAGGGAATTATTAAGTTATGGGGAGCTTCCTCTTTAATGTAACTTTTATTATTGGTACCAACATTAGAATCAACAAGAAAATAGCCTAAAACATAACAACTTAAGAATAATATACTTAACAAACCAAGACAGGTTCCCCCCGCTCCACCAAATAAGAGTATTTTAAATCGATTAGTTATACCTAGTAACTTTTAGATTTGGCCATAGACAGAACACCGTCTATGATAAGAAACCACTTAGTTGCGGTTTTTTTATGTCTAAAATTTATCATAAACTCGTTTTATTACTTTACTGCGCATAAATAGCTAGCCCTAATGAGGGAAGGCCTATAAATTAAATTTACTCTGCCGCCAACGGATTGGGGTGCAGCTCCGAAATCATAACCTACAGTAACAAGACCCTCCCGCTAATCACTGCCTACAAATGGGTATACCGCTAAACGCCACACACACAATAAAACAAATTACCAACAATATACTATAAACCCATTACTTCCATTGCGTACACTGCCTCTCCTTTAGCACCTGCTAGATACCCACAATGTACAAGTAACGATTGATAATCAACCGATACATCAATTAATAATTTAAGTCCCTAAATGGGGGCGCAGGAACACAAATGAAAGCAGTAAATAGTTTTGAGTCAGCACTAACAGTCATTAACTACGTTATCAACGCAGGGTTAATACTTGCAATTATCCTATCCTTATTTGTAGTAGATGGGGGGGGAATTGCCAATGAATGTGGCTTGGGCTGTTGTTGGTGTTTGTGGTTTGGCTTGGGTAATTAAAATATTAATTTTTGGCATGGCTTTCTGTTCAATAACTGCAGCAAACAACAACAACAACAACAACAACAACAACAACCTTAAAATAACTATTGAAAACTAACACAAGATAAAGGCGAGCAGTAATGAGGTAGGGAAGTATTATTAGTTGTTAAGACTTTGTGGAAAAAACTATTGAATAATTGGATAAGATATAATTATTTTCACCTCATATGGCCGAAAAAACAGAGTATGTAGTCATTCCCACAACACATTCCAATGAACTTTGACTTGAATAGACGCCTGCTCTAAAGAATCGTTGGCTATAACCATGCCGATCATACGATTTTGTTACAGGGTCAGTTAGCTTAACTTTTTTAATTCGGGCTGCCTAATTGAGTTTACTAGATCAAACTTACTTGTTTGAAGCTTTATTCTGCATTCTATACAGACAATACTAATACGTTCGGATACCATCCTTGGTTCTTTCTATCAAATAATCAGGGAAAGAGCTTATCGTTACATTGTGAATAATATTGCTATTATTCCTTTTTATAAAACAAATCATATTATATTTGTTGTTATCTTTAACTAACTGTATTTCTAACACCGTTTTTATATGATTATTATCAACACGCTTTTTATCAACACTAAGACCAAATTCTGTTAGCTCTTTTTGAAGTAAAGATATAACCATGGTTATTGTTTCATCTTTTATCACTGGATAAGAAGTGTTTTCAATTGAGCTAGTATCAAGAATCACAGTTTTGTTGGTATAAGGTGCCAACTTTAACACCAGATCCATCACTAGATTTTTAATATAAACATTAGCGTTTCGCTGTGAATTATTACGAACTTCATTTTCGATGCTAAAATAGTTTTCCCGTTGTAAACGCTCATATTTACCTTCATGGCTAGCTATTTTTTTTGCGATATTTCCTTCAGGTTTAGCATCTACACTCGATTGTGAACTACAAGCCGTTAAAGCACTTATTGAGAAAATCAGTATCAAATAATGTTTTATTTTCATAATAAACGTCCTTTAAGATCGAGGTAAAGCAAAATTTGGAATTAATAACTTTGCTGCAGCCACTACATGTTTATCACGAGTGCTAATGATACGTGCATTAACCAATAAGCCTCGTTCCACTGTAATTAATGTGCCACTTAATACGTAATCCAAATTTTCGCCCCCGTAGTAGTCATAATACTCATTTCGGTCAAAGACAAAATCTCCAGAACGGGTAATATTGATAAACTCAGATGTTTTGTAATCAAGCATAACTAAGCCGAACGATTGTAATTCAGCATATAATAATTCAGCAATCTGATTTCCCGCTGGCCCAGCTTGATGTAAACTTTCATTAAATGACACAAAAGAGGCAATAGCAATAGGGGTCAAATGACTAGGAGACTGTATCGAATCAGTTAATTTCATTGCTAGCTGTTCAACATAATCCGTAAGCAATTTATGGTGATACTGAGGAGTAAATCCTTTATCTACGTTGTTATTGCTTTTATGTGTTTGTGAAAGCTCTTGTTGTTGTTGTTCTATACTATAAAATTTCTGTGGCGTCGGTTGATTATTATATTGAGTTTGTTGACAAGGTGTTTGCCCCGAGGAATTGCCACAAGCAGCTTTACTTGTATTATTGGTTGAGCTACAGGCAGTTAAAAGTGCTATAACACAATATAAACCAAATTTAATTTTCATAAATCACCACTTCTAATAATAAGTTAATTTTTAACCTCAAGTTACTAACCTTGAATTAATACCACACCGCTGTCTTGTTGGAAGTTAGTCAGCGCTTCAGCTACATTATTTGGAATAAACCCTTGTGCTGAGGCAACAATAGCTTTTGATTCTAAACCTATAATTCTTGCGTTAATTAAGTAACCACCTTGATGTTTTACAATAGTGCCACTCAAAATATAATCAATGGAAATTCTATCGGCAAGTTCATTAACATCTCTACTAAAAATAAAGTCGCCCTTATTCGTTACCCGAACAAAATCAGTTACCTTATAATCAACAACGGGAATACCAAACTGATGAATTTCATGCATGAAACTTTCAGAAATTTGTTGACCTAAAATTGATGTTTTATCAAGCTGAGAGTCTACAAAAACAAAACTAGCAACTCCAATAGGTGTTTTATTAGTGACGTATTGTAAATTGTCGACTAAACCATGCATTATGCCTCTAACATAATGATTAATATTTTTTACTAATTTTTTGTCATTTTGCTGATTATAACCTAAAGCATTTGAGCCTATGGTTTGAAACTGGCTACTACTTGACGTATTTTGATATGCTGATGCTGTTTCATTTTGAGAGCTACAACCTGCTAATATCATTATTAACAATGCACTTATAGATAGGTTTTTCATTATTTACTTCCTCTATTAGGATTTTTTGATGTACGGTAAATCTTGCCTGCGCGCAAGGTAATATTATTAGGTAGACCTAACTCTTTTGATGTTAATGCACTCGTTGCTGCGGCTACAATTTCTTTACTCTTTACATTGACCAGTCGAGCATTTATCAATATATTTTCATCTCTTAGGGCAATTGTTCCCGTTAAGAAATAATTAATATTTTGATGTTCGTTAATAAATTTTAATTCACGAGACAGCATTAGGTTAGCATCTTTAGTTATGGTCAAATTTTGCCTTAACCTATACTCAATGACTTTAAAGCCACGCTGAACTGACTCGGTCATAAGGCCATCTTCGAGTTGTAACCCTAGCGTTTTCAATGCTAACGACTCTTGTGAGCCTTGTAATGTGGTAAGATCGGTAAAAGTGCCAACCGCGATGTTAGCCGCCTGTTTATTGGGCTCTACATTTAGATATAGTTGATCCGCTAACCGTTTAGTTAACATAATCAATTGATCATGTTGGCTAATATATTTTTCATCTAAGGCATTAGCGCTATTTACCGTTTCAGTATTGGTGTTGCTACAGCCACTAAGACCTATAAATAGGACGGTGAATAGACAAAAAAATGACTTCTTCATAAGTTATAACCTAATTTTTACCATTGTAGTTAATAAAGCAAGTATTGCGCCACTTCAGCTAATACCATGATTAACTAAAATTCATAAGTTGCTTTAGTTAACTAGGAAGTTAACCTTTAATAAATTCAATGTCATATTGTACAATATAGGGTGTAGCGCTGTTTTTAGGCTGGCTCAAGTTCAAAGAACCGCCGACATAAACATCCAAAATGCCATCACTACCAATTCTGATCCTGGTTTTTATACCGGCAATAGGGGCTGTCATATCATCACCTAAATTATTGACTAAACGACCGACTGGATTAAAATTGATACCTTCAGGTATGTCAAACACTTGATTTAACGTTACTTCCAACATTTGGTTGGCATCACCATAAATTTGATAATGACCTCTACTACCTGGGCCTAAACAGATATTACCAGGACTAGTCACCACACTGGTTGTAGGATCTAGTGAGCATGAACCGATGATGGGAATAACTACGCCAAAGTGTAACGATTGCTTCTGTGATATCCACTCTGGTATCGCCAGCGATGGAAATGCAGTTATTAAGCCGATGATAGCCAGTGTAGTGGCGAATAATTTTTGTTTAATAACGGGTAACATAAGCACCTCTGATATTGTCTTTAGGTAAATCACTTAACTTTTTAACCGCTTCAGCTTTTGTTGAAAAGTAACCAATATAGACTTTGCATAACTTCCCATGTTTTTTATTAAAGGCTGGAAAACTCAACTGCTGTTGTAATTTTACTGATTTTTGTTGGCATAATAACTGATTTGAAAAAGCGCCTATTTGAATAGTGAAAGGTTTATCCATTGCTACATTGCTAACCTCATTCAAATTTTTATCCGCTGGCGCAGGAGTAATAACAATGTTTTTATTGGCAATAACTATTGTGGCTATTTCTTTATTTTTATCACGATTAAAACTAACGGGTAGATCTGTCGATTTAGGCTCTGCAATAGCCTTTACTTTAGGTGCATCTTTGGAAACTCGTTGAGGCCCGACGTTAGATATAACGAAGTTGTCTAGCGCAATATACTCATCTTTACCAGTTAAATATAAGTGCTGACTGCTTGGCATTGTTGTGATGCCTTTAGTCTCTAAATAACTAGGTTCAATGATTAAAGTGTAGTGGCCTGACCATACGTTATCGAAGCTATAGTAACCATCTCTATCAGTATTCATTTCAGCCACCACCCGACCCTTTTTATCGAGTAATTGCAACGGAATAAAGCCTAAGAAAGCATTTTCTTTTGTTTTATGAACAATATAGCCTTCAACAGCCGTATTGTAATTAAAGGGGATATCTAAACTCACTACACCACCAGCATGAGTATAAAAACGAAAGTCATCAAACACAGGGGCTAATTGTGGTGATTTAGTCTCTTGGGTATCAAAATAAACGCGGGTTAAATTGTTAGCAGTAACACCTGATAAATAAGCGGTACCATTTTTTCCTGTTGGGGTATTGTCCCATTGTGGCGCAGAGCCAAAATAAACATTGGCTAATGGTTCATCGTACTCGTCATATTTTGCGTTTTTATTATTATCAATAAAGGTAAATAAGTCTAAAGTACCACTTGACGGTGAATACTGACTGCTGATGTTGATTTTATTTTTATGGTAGTCGTAATCTAAATTAAAACTAATACCTAAAGATACCCCCCATTCTTTATCAATATGTTCCGTGGCCTTCAAGCTTGCTCCGAAGGTGATATTTAAGCTATCTAATGGCAAACTGAGGTTATTGGTTATGCTATGATTTTTACTATTAATGTACTTAATAAAGGTATTGTTTGATAAACCATTATCGAAGTAGCCGTTTATGCTTATGTCGGCACTGGCTAATGTTTGCTCACTTTTTGAGTCTAAATCAAAGTTTGCCGAAGCCCTAAAATTAATCTTCTTATAGATTGGCATTGAAACTGATATCTGATCACGAAGGTAATCATTAGTAATGTCACCATATGAAGTATTGCCATAGGTTAGGGTGTTTTGTAAGTTCACACCAAAGAAACGCCAAGAGAGTTTGGCATCTATATTATTAGTTTCTAGGTCGCTTATAATATTCGCTATAACTAAATCTTCTTGATTGTGTCTAACTTGTAAGCCATAACTAAGTGTATTAAAGCGGCTGGTAAAACCAGCATTTAAACCATATTTGTTACTATCTTGGTCATTAGTGTTGGTTTCACTGTTTTTAAAGTAAGTCAAAGAGCCGTTATAAGAAGTAAAGTTGCCTAGTCTGCCAATAATTTGACTTTCAACATCATAACTATCATTACTGCGACCTTTAACATAAAAGTTTAACAGTGCATTATTGAGCTGATGGGTGGAAGCAACTACTGCTTCAGTGAACTTTTTATCAATTTCTTTATTATCTACCGAAAATAATGAAAATTGTAAGGTAGTGTTGTTTGTTAAACCATAACTTGATTGAGCATACAGCGCAGGAGAGGAGTCTATTTCGCTGTTGAATATACTTGTATCCTGATTAATAAAGCTATGATTGGTATCTAATACCGCGCCTTGATATTTAATTTCACCTGGTTTTAGTAAGTTACTGCCTATCATTATATTTCGAATAATACTGGCTTCTTCACCATGTGGGCCATAGGTTTTTATTTCAAAACGATTGACGCCATAATTCGTCTCAAGGTTTTTAAAGACAATACGACCATCACTACCAACAATGCCTCTCTCAATTAAAAAACCATTTTGATAAAGCTCTGCTTGCCAGTTTGGCGTGGCAAATTCATCAAGGGTGATATTGCCAAAGCTATTATCATATTTATCTTCAAAACTACTAAAGGTCAGGCCAACGCCCGAATGCGTGCTGCGACCATTGGGGGTGCTAACAGATACATCACCAAATTTATACTGATTAATGCCACCGATAATTTTATCATTAGGATTGACTTTATCGCGCCCTAAGGTCCAACGACGAGTGGTATTACCCTCAATATCCGTGCTAATACTTAAATTAGAGGCATGATATAATACGTCATTAAATAAGTTGATATTTGCTGATATTTGTTCTTCCTCGCCATTGGTATTCATAGCTAACGATACCGAACCACTTGGCATGGTAAAAGGACGATATTGGTCATCTATTAAAAAACCATAACTATCCTGCTGATTTCTATGTTGCTTTATAACCGTATTGTCAGCTCGCATTAGCCTTTTTTGTAAAGGGAATTCGGTATTTTTAGGGCGTAAAGTTACTTTAAGTTGTTGGTGATCAATAATAACGTCAGCGTCAATTATTTTGCCCAATGTTTCGGAGTCTATAAAAAGCTGGTCATTAAACTTAGTGGCATAAATAGTTGTGCTGATATCATTACCTTGCAGCAAAGCTATCTCAAATAGCTTGTCGTATAACTTACCTTTGATGGTTTTATTTTCTGGATGGTAACTAATATTAAATTCTAGGGTTGCAACGATACTTTCAAAAGGCAGCAAGACTTTATCTTGATGTATAAAAACATCGTCGCTTTCAAATAACAAAGTACCGTCATCTAAGAAAATATCGTAAATTTCAAAGCCTAAGTCCTGTTCGTTCTGCCAGAGGGTACTTGCAGAGACAACGGTAGAAAACAAACAAACAATAAAAAACAATACAAATATTTTTTTCATTAGGTAAGCCATATAATAAAATTTTTGAGAGTAATAATTACCGAAAGCTATGTCAGTTTACTTGGTGCTTTTGGTGATACTTACATCACCACCGAAGCGTTCTTGCTCAGTAAAATTGAGGGTAACCTTTCCTTTTGGAACAGCTGTGAGGGTAACTTTTACAGGGATAGACTTTGCTTGTATATAGTGGGTAAAACCGGATATTTCGCCTATTTTATCGCCCGTTTCATCAGTCACGGTAAATGTGCCATATAAAGAGCGATTGCCCTCTCTTAACATGTCAAAGGTTAAATAATAGCTGTTGTTATGGTGTTCAACTTTAAGGTTGTTGAGCTCAGCAGTAGCCTTTAACTCACCTTTGCGTATGGTAACAGGAATATTGTAAATAAAATTAGGCAATATAGTAATGCCATTGCTTAAGGCAACATCGGTTTCTCTACAACTAATGCTTAAATAACTGTGCAATTCTCCATCAGGGAAACTTCGGAGACCGCGCACCAGAACTTTTACCTTTTGACTGGACTTTGCCGTTACCTTGACTCTTTTAGGGGATAAACGTAGTTTTTTTATTGCACTATTGATTGGTGATGAATCTCCTGCTTTTATTATTTTAAAATCACCGTTTTCGGCAATGTTATAATCGATAAAAGAGAGTTTACATTCAGCGGTACTATTACCTTGGTTGAAGATAGTGTAATTATGGAAAGGTTTGTTTTTATCTATAAATATCTTATATTCAGTGAAATGTATGCTTATATCAGCCATTACCGTCTGGCTAAATAAAAGTAAAGAAAAGGCTAAGAGGTTATTTTTAAAAAAAGAGAACATTGATAAACCCTAGGGTAGCTGTCAAAAAATTGTTACTCAAGGTGCTGCAAGTATGGGGCCATTTTTATCCAAAGAGAGAGCGACTGCAAAAGAGCTGATCTGGACAAGCTAAAGGTAACGATAAATTATGGCTAAGAGGCTAAGAGGTTTAGAGGTTTAGAGGTTTAGAGGTTTAGAGGTTTAGAGGTTTAGAGGTTTAGAGGTTTAGAGGTTTAGAGGATGATTAAAAAATTAAAGCTTATTCACTACATTGTGAATAAGCTTTATTGGTCGATTTACATAACCGGTATTAGAACGTTGCAGTAACATCAAACTGTGCAGAATAAGGTGTGTTAGCTGTTAAGTCAGTACCACCGATAGTAATAGTGCCGCCAACAACAACGCCAATTAGTCCCAATGTCGGTACAAATGTTAATACCGTATCAGGGAAGAAAATGGTCTCGGCAGCAGCAAGACCAGCCGAATCCATAACATAACCTACAGGACTAAAATCAAAATCAGTACCGCCTGTTATTGAGGCTATGGTAATTTTTGTTGCTTGAGTACCGGCACTCGTCGTAATTTGAAACACACCCGATAAAGCATTGGTACTTGCAATACAACCCGTGCCTGAATTTACCGGTGCTGGTAATTGCGCTATCAATGGTGCCGCACTACCTGTTAGTTGAGCACCTGTTACGGTACCGCTATTAGGGGTTGATAAACAAGTCGTACCGGCGGTGCCTATTATATTTTGACCGAAAGTTAAGGCTTGGTTTTGGAGTATGACAAGATCTTGTACGGTAACAAAACCAACATCACCTTGAAATACTGCGGCTGATCCATTAAGAGCTGTTGCTGCTAGAAGAGTACCAGCTAGAGCACGAACAATAGTATTTTTTTTCATAATAGTTCCTATTTATAATTTAAGTTTTAAAACCGTAACTCAATTAGTTATGTGCTCAAAGGGCATCAGCTAACCTGTGCTACAAACATCATTTATTTATGTCTCAGAAACGTTATCGCCACGCTTGAAGAAAACTTTAGTAAATAATTTAAAAAATTTATTTACTTCATTAAAAATTTTCGTTTACTTCATTTAAAAATGGTCGTTAACTAGATAACCTACAAACAAGATGCATAAATATAATTCTGCCTACTTAGAACAGAGCATTTTGTATGCCATTACTGTGTAGCTAGAGTTACCTTTAATATTCACCATTGTTTTTATTCATTTTTTTGTCTTTTTTGTTAGAGGTAATTATCTGAGTGGTAATTACTATTGTTAGGGTGATGCGACTTTTTTGTCGAGCGGCAATTACTCATAGGAAATGAATTGCCGCTTAAACGAGAGGTTATAAACTGATTAAAGGTAAAGGTTAAAGAGGGTAGTAGGTCAGAAGGTTATTTATGCTAATTACATTTATTGTGGCAGAATTGGCTCCTTTTATAACAGGTGCCAATACTGAATTTTCGTTTTATTAAAAATAAAGGCTTATCAATTTGTATTAATACGTTTGCTTTAACCGCTTCTTATTAATTTGTTTTGATTAATAAGTTAGCCCCTTCAACCGTAGGGTAAGCACCTGCCATGATAAAGTTAGGCATAGACAACGCATTGGTTGCTAAGATTGTCGAATCACTTGTATTCATTAAGCGAGTATTAAGGGTGACAGAGTTTTTTTGATAACTAATAATGCCGGCAATAACAAAACTAGGCTGTGTGTCGTTATGTTGCTCTCGATCAAAAACAAAAGTCCCCTGCTGATTACTTTCTATTCCTTCCGAAAGGTTTAGTTCGATTAAATTAAAACCAAACTCGTGTAATGACATAATCAATGCTTCAGCTAATTTATTACCTAATGCATTACTACTGGTTAAGTTATCATCTAAATCTACATAAGAGGCAACAGCAACACCTGTTAACTCACTTACTTTAATTTGTTTTGATAATTCAAACGCGATGCGGTCGGTATATTTTTTGATAACACTGGGTACCACATTGTTTTTTTGGCTTTGAGGAGCAGGTATGGAGTCTTTAGGTGAATAACCATAACCATATTTACTAAAGCGGCCGGCATAATGTTCTGGATGGTATTGCATAGATGAACATCCCACTAAACCTGTAGTTATGATGAGTATGAGTAGTTGTAGTATTCTTTTCATTTCATGCCTCTGAATCTAAATCATTGGTAACGTCAGCGGTGTTTATTTTCACTTTATTTTTAACATTTTTTTAACTTCGGTTTTAAGTGACGTTTCTAAATAAGATATGAAAGCAAAAATAGTGCCACAAACCTAACAAAGTACTATCACCGCTAGTAACAGCTTGAGTACTTTGTTGAACCCGCTGATTAGCTATTATCTTATAGGGGCTTAGGTTAGTCATCACTCTATTGCAGTTAACCTGCTGCCAACTATTAGCCCTGCCAATCGTTAACATCCGTTTTGTGAGGCAATGGACTTATGTCAATATGTTGACTATCAGACTGAACACAGCTTGTTTTTTCGCCTATTTACTGACAATCATTAGCCGAACAGTCTACTGCGCATATTCTCCATCACTTAACTGCTAAACCAATACTCCCCATCAAACTGTACTATATAGAGTTATTAAATCGCCTTGGTAGCATATTGCCCTCAGTCCAATAAATGAAAACTAGCTTAACTTAAAGGTCGGTATAAGATGCAAGCTAAACCTAACACTAATTATAGCTGTCTACAGGTAAATTAATGTCAAAAAGTATCAGTTCTAAATTTCTTCTTTATGTCTAAGCTGGGGTCAATTTAGCCTTGGTGCTAACCTCTACAATTTTCATTATCAATGACGATTATTCTGTATAGCTCTAACCAAAAAAGCAGCTAGAACAGCTGCTTTCATTTTTATTACGCTTTTTATTTAGTTAACCCTGCTTGTTAACTGTTTAGTGCTTGCCTCTTAGGCATAAACTTTAATACCAACAATCGCACTAGCAGCAATACAAGAATCAAGGCAAAAAATTGTGATAGCCAATTGGGCAACACTTCATGGTGCTCTCCTAACATAGGCGCCACTTCAATGTCGTAATGCTCCACTAGGAAATCAGTTAAAAAGCCGAAGATAATAGCAACACCGATAACGCCGGTTAAATATGAAGCAACCGCGCGTTTACCCAGCTCACTTGCGACCACACCCAAGGTGGCAATGTTCGTCGCGGGACCTGCCAGCATAAAGACCAACACTGCTCCAGGTGAAACGCCCGATAATAATAACCCAGCAGCAATAGGTGTTGAAGCGGTGGCACAAACATACATAGGGATAGATATTAAAATCACCACGATCATGGCTAGGATGCCACTGCCCCATTGACTAAAGAAACTTATCGGCACATAAGTTTGCACAATAGCAGCAAATCCTAAACCAATTAAAAGCCAAACTGCGGTATCACTTAACAGCTTGGTACAACTAAAAGCTACCGCTTGTTTTAGCTTCGAAAAAGCCGACATCTTAGTGGTTTCATCTTTAGCTATCTTTGTACTGCAACAACTATCTGTCGATGTTTTAACTTTTTCTGGTTGATGGTCTTGTTTAAGCTCTTGTTGAGCTTCTGTTTCATGCTCTAGCAGCGATTCTTGTGGTAATGCGGGTTTGCTTACTAACTTAGTCTCGGCTGCACAGCAACTTGCTGGCTCACTAGTTTCTGCTATTGTAACTTCAGGTTTTGCTTCTTTACCTGCACAACAAGACTTACCATTATTTCCAGCCTTATTGTCTGCTTTCTTATCCATTTTAGTATTGGTTTTAGCTGCAAGCTGAACTAACTCATCTTTGCTATCTCGGCCGACCAACATACCAGCAACAATTGCACTGGTTACCGCGGCAATAGGTCTAATAATCGCCATAAAAGGGCCAAGTAACACATAAGATACCGAGATAGAGTCTATTCCTGTCTCAGGGGTAGAAACGAGAGATGCAGTAGTTGCACTTTTCGAAGCGCCCGCACGCCTCAACCCCAAAGCAGCAGGGATAACACCACATGAACAAAGTGGCATAGGTGCGCCAATTAGCGCTGCTTTTATAGTGGTAAGCAGACCATCACTGCCTAAGTGTTTATTGAGGAAATCCTTTGGTAGATAGACATTTATTATGCCCGCGATCAACAAACCTAACATCAACCAAGGAGCAGAAAGGACAAATAACTCCCAAAAATTACTTATTAATAGCATCGACATTCTCCAGTGCAGATAAAATGGAACAGTGGGTCGCTTCTTCTTCGCCGCCACAACAGGCATCAACTAATAATTCCAGTGAGCCTTTAAAACACTGCAGCTCAGCTATTTTATCATTAACTTGAATAAGCTTTTGCTCAGTGAATGATTTTACATCCGCACAACTATGACTGGCTTTATCAATTTTAATCGATAGCAAGCCATTGATTTCATTTAAACTAAATCCAACACCTTTAGCACGTATAATAAACTGCATCACTCGTAATGCTTCTTCATTATATAAACGGTAACCATTATCTGCACGACTGGTCGCGGCTAATAGTTTATGTTTTTCATAATACCTTAGCGTATCTGTCGATACCGATAACTTGTCTGCCAGTTCACCAATTCTATACATCATATATCCCTTATTTAACGCTTTACCGCGACCACTTAACTAATATATTACATTATAAAGCTTGGAGTATACTCTAAGGTCAAACAGTAATTTAATTCATTAACTGTTCAATAAATTTATTGGCTTACAAATGTGGTTCACGCGTAAGTAGAACTGCCTAAGAGCTTCATCCGATACCTAAGGTTAACCAAGTAAATCCATAGGGAAAATATACCAGCAGTACTTCTCCTCAAACATCAATTGTATTACCTTTAACCACCTACCTTCCACCCCTGCCCTACAGCTCACTATTATGCATTTGTTAATAAGGCATAATTTCGTTTCAGCACTTTTGTCATATTTAAATCTTGGTAATCGGTACACTATTTTCCAGAGTCAGGTTATAATTAGCGCTTATTAATTTTTCAACAAAGGTTTCCTCGGCAATGGAAAAACGTTTTATTACCGCACAAGAATTATTAGAAGATTCGTTTCGTGTAGCCGCCAAAGTATTTGAAGATGGCTTTCGCCCACAATTTATCGTCGGTATCTGGCGTGGTGGTGCACCTATTGGTATCGCTGTGCAAGAATACTTCGACTTTAAAGGTGTAGAAACTGATCATATTGCCGTTCGTACTTCGTCTTATTATGGTATCAACCAGCAAAGTAAAGAAATTAAAGTTCACGGCCTGCATTACATTATCGAAAATGCTAACGCCAGCGATGGTCTATTAATTGTTGATGACGTATTTGATTCAGGTCGAAGCATCGAAGCCTTAATTAAGCAGTTAAAGAAAAATATGCGTAACAACATGCCACTGGATGTACGTACTGCTTGCCCTTGGTATAAACCGCAAAATTCAAAAGTAGACTTTGCCCCTGATTACTATATTCACACCTCTGATGAATGGTTAGTATTCCCACATGAATTATCGGGCTTAACACCTGATGAAATCATCAATGGTAAAAAAGACTTAGTAAATATTCAGGATTTATTAGTCTAGTTTTTAAGCCTACTGAACTCTTGTTAAAAACATGTCATTTAGACATGTTTTTTTTTGCCTGAAACAATACAGAGTTAAGTTTAACTACTGACTTTCAACTAATGACTTTTAAACCGAATTCATTTTTAGCCATTATCACTATTTTTCACTTTATTAAAACACCTCCCCCTGTAATACTGCCAATATTAGTTAACATTCAATATCGATAAATTAAATTCAAATATAACATCGGCTTATATAAAAATATTCTTTTAATATAATTATCTTTATTGCTTACCAAACAAATACCACACAAAATAAAACCAATTAACCCTTGATCTATATCAACATAAGTTTAAACTTTCAGAAATTACTGAAACTTCAGAACAAACATATGATACTTACTTCAAAAATAGAATCTTTCGTTATGCATTGTGGCGAAATGGGCAGTCGTTGGGGCTTTAATCGCACTGTTGGCCAAATGTATGGCTTACTCATTATTCTTGAAGAGCCGCTTAGTGCAATACAAATATCTGAAGCGCTAAAGATCTCTCGCGGCAATGTCAGCATGGGCATTAAGGAGCTACAATCTTGGCGTTTAGTGCAAGTTCAGCATAAACCTAAAGACAGAAAGGAGTATTACTCTCCTGCAGGTTCAATTTGGGAGATGGCTACTCGGGTATTTGAAGAACGCCGTAAACGCGAAGTAGATCCAACGCTGTCACTACTGCGCGATAACTTATTAAATGAGCCAGCTAATCAACAAGAAGAATATGCACAAAAACAGATGCATGAAATTCATGACTTGCTAGAAACTATCACTCATTGGGCCGGAGAATTACAGAGCATGAGCCCCGAAAATCTTAATACGCTGATGAAACTAGGCTCTGGCGTAAGTAAAGTGCTCAACTTTAAAAATAAATTAATTAACTAATCAAGTAACGGTTAAGCATGAGCTTCACCGTTTTTTTATGTGCTTTTTTACTTGTTACTTTCTGCTTTATTTAATGAATGACTAATTACTAAATTACTAAACCTTCTCAATTTACAGACCGCTTATTACCGCCTGTGTAAGTAATAAGCTAACGGAGTCTATTATGCTTGAAACCCTAATGCTGTCCCGCATTCAATTTGCCGCCAATATAAGTTTTCATATTCTTTTTCCAGCAATCACCATAGCGTTAAGTTGGTTTTTGTTTTTTTTCAAATTACGCTTTGATCAAACCGGTGAACCTGTATGGATGCGCGCCTATCGATTCTGGGTAAAAATATTTGCTCTCACCTTTGCCATTGGTGTAGTTACCGGCATTACCATGTCATTTCAGTTTGGTACTAACTGGCCCAAGTTTATGGAAACCGTTGGTAATATTGCCGGCCCCTTATTGGGCTACGAAGTATTAACCGCCTTTTTTCTCGAAGCGGGTTTTCTTGGTGTTATGTTATTTGGCATAAAAAGAGTTTCCGCTAGAGTACATACTTTATCTACCTTAATTGTCGCCATAGGTACTACCTTGTCCGCCTTTTGGATTTTGGCGCTTAACTCTTGGATGCACACTCCACAAGGTCACGAAATGCGTGATGGTGTTGCTTTTCCGGTAGATTGGTTGGCGATTATTTTTAACCCCTCGTTCCCTTATCGTTTATCACATATGGTTATTGCCTCGGGCTTAACCGCCGCCTTTTTAATCGCCGGCATTAGTGCTTATAGATTACTCAAGGGGGATGATAAACAAGCGCCTAAACTTACCTTAAAAATAGCCTTAACTGTCGCTATGGTTTTAACACCGGTACAAATTTTTCTTGGCGATTTACACGGTTTAAATACACTTGAACATCAACCACAAAAAATTGCCGCCATGGAAGGTATTTGGCATACCGAAAAAGGTGCGCCACTGTTACTTTTCGCCATACCTGATGAAGAACAAAGAACCAATCACTTTGAAATAGCGATACCCAAAATGGCCAGTTTCATTTTAACCCATGATTTTGATGGCGAAATAAAAGGTTTAAATGAATTTGAAGGTAACCACCCACCCGTAGCGCCAGTATTTTTTGCTTTTCGTATTATGGTTGGCATTGGTATGTTAATGCTAACCGTCTCTTGGTTTAGCCGAATACAGCTTTGGCGCGATAAACCTTTGCCAACATGGTTATTAAGAGTATTGGTTGCCATGAGTTTCTCTGGCTGGGTAGCAACATTAGCGGGCTGGTATGTTACTGAAATAGGACGACAACCTTGGTTAGTTACCGGTATTTTAACCGTTAAAGATGCAGCTACCACGATAGCATCGGGTAATGTCGCTTTATCTCTCGCCATGTACCTCACTTTATATGCAGTGTTAATGACCGCGTATTTACACACACTATTTACCATGGCAAGACGTGCGGTTGAAATTGAAGAAATCACCGATGATGAGAGAGTTAAACCTGTGCTTCACCCAGCAATAGCTCACTCAACAAACCAGTCACCGAATACCAAGGAGAATGATAATGTTTGAAGCTAATTCACTGGCCGTAATATTTGTTGCTCTGATGGGATTTTCGATATTGTTGTACGCCATATTAGATGGCTTTGATTTAGGTGTTGGTATATTGCTGCCACTTTCACAAAAAGATGATAGCGATACCATGATTGCTTCTATTGGCCCTTTTTGGGATGCCAATGAAACCTGGCTTGTCTTGGCGATTGGCTTGTTGTTAATTGCTTTTCCATCAGCCCATAGCTACATTTTTAAAGAGCTCTATTTACCAACCGCGGTATTATTAATTAGTTTGGTGCTGCGCGGGGTAGCTTTTGATTTTAGAGCTAAAGCGGCGTTTAGCCATAAACCAACCTGGAACAAGGTATTTAAAGTAGGTTCATTACTCGCGGCCATGAGCCAAGGCTATATGCTGGGCATGTATGTTATGAGCTTTGAAGACTCGCTAGCAGCTTATGCCTTTAGCTTACTCAGTGCATTAGGTGTTGCTGCTGCCTATGCCTATATTGGTGCATGTTGGCTGATCATGAAAACCGAAGGCGCATTACAAGTACAAGCGGTTCGTTGGGCTAAGCAGACCGGGATTATTTGTTTTATCGGCATAGTGGCCGTTTCAGCGGTAAATCCATTAATTAACCCTGATGTTTTTGCTAAATGGTTTGCTTGGCCAACCACGCTATACATATTGCCTTTACCACTATTGTGTTTTGCCTTATTTGTTTACAGCTTATTAGAGTTAAATAAATTACCCGCGATAAATGATAAAGGCTGTTGGCGACCTTTTGTTGCAGCTGTGGTTATCTTTGCTTTGTGCTTTTTTGGTTTAGCCTTTAGCTTTTTTCCTTATATAGTGCCGGGTAAATTAACCATTTGGGAAACTGCAGCAGCACCTGAGTCGTTGAGCTTTTTATTATGGGGAGTGATCATAGTAGTGCCCGTGATTTTCAGCTATACCGTCTTCTCATATAGGGTGTTCTGGGGAAAAGTACGAGAATTGAGATACTATTAACAAGGTTGTTCTTTAATGACTTATCTAATGAGGTAGTTAATAAACTGACTAATGAGATAACTGATTAAGTAGCTAATAGCTAGCGACTTAACTCATTAATTAACTCTCAATTTGGTAATAAAAAAGCCCGTTTAGTCTTACTAAACGGGCTTTATTTTAATTGTTTTTTAATAAAATTTGGCTTAGTTTATTGCCAGTAACTCAACATCAAAAATCAATAATGCACCTGGGCCTATTTTGCCCGCCGGCTTATTACCGTAGCCTAAGTTTGATGGAATATAAAAGCGTGTTTTCTCGCCCACAACCATAAGTTGAACACCTTCAGTCCAGCCTTTAATCACTTGATTTAAGCCAAAGCTAATTGGCGCGCCTCGCTCAACAGAACTATCAAATACACTGCCATCAAGTAAAGTACCATGGTAATGCACTTTAACTTTCGACGAAGCGCTTGGGTGTTCAGTGCCATCGCCCTGAGTTAGCACTTTATATTGTAAGCCAGAAGCCGTTTCGATTACCCCTTCCTCACTTTTATTAGCCGCTAAAAACTCACTGCCTAATTTTATATTGACTTGAGCCGCTGCTTTATTGCTATTTTGACGCATAATGAAGAACACAAAAAGTCCAATGACAATGGCTAGTAATAAAAACTTACTCATTTAGTAACACCCTAAAAATTTGCTTACTTGAAAAAAGGCATACTACTTAATTCCTTGCTAACTTACTAGCGCAAAGCCTTTAAGCTGCTGTATTAGCTTTATTTACCCTGCTATTAATTAATGCCAGCTAACCTTGCTAGATTGGCAAGTACCATAATTAATGAACCTTAGAATTGATAAGCTAGTGTTAAATAAGCTGCTCTTGATATTTCATGTGGATAGCTATTTATCGAGGTTGCGGTTGTTTCAAATTGCTTTACGTAGAGTTTTTCATCAAGTAGATTATTGATATATAAAGATAATGACAAACCTTCATATTGCTGTGAAAAGTTCCACAGGATATTTAAACTGGTTTCAAGTGCATTGGGTGCGCGATAGCCGTCGTTGAATAACAGCTTACTATCCATTGCGGGTTAAACTGATGAACTATGTCATATAAAAAGCCATAAATAGCGCCTATTCATTGCGCTATTTATGGCTTAAAACTTAACAATAACTTAAGGTACCTTGGCCAGATTAAGCCTAACTTAGCTGCCGCAAAGCTTAGTTATCTTAGGATTTAGCTAACTTAATTAAAACTGGTACTGATCTGCTTTAGCTAATAATTTTTTAGCGGTCAATTTACTGTTAGCACAAGCGTTAATGTCTTTTTTAGTAAATACCAGTATTTGATCTTTGTAACCCCTACTGTGCTTACTGCCTGCACCTTTGATAATTAAACTGACATGCTCTTTATTTGGTATTGCTTGTAAGCCATTACCATATAAACACAGTGTTTCCACTAATGTGTTATTAAGCGCACTGAAATGCGCTGTTCTGGCTTTGCTTTGCGCCACTTTTTGCTGTTTTCGCTGCTTATTTAATTTAGTGGCTTTTTTATCAAGCTGTACTTTATCCTCTTTTAAGGTTACACGTTCTTTTTCAAGCTTTTTTAACTCAGTGTTTAACTCAGCTTTAGCATTTTTTTCAGCACGTTGTAGCTGGTATTCAATGTCTTTTTGTTGGCGAGTAATATCACGCATTTCATAAGCAATTTCGCGCTGTTCACTACGAAGCTCTCTAGCCCCTTCACGTTGTTGCTCAAAAACTTCAATCACGCGTTCAAATTCATCTTCATGTTCTGAAAACTCAATAACAAAATCTTCATCATTGGCAATAACAATTTGGTCAATACCAACAAAAGGCACAGGCGCTACCATTTGAAAAAACTGACGATGTGAAGAGCCGCCATGAGCAGAGTTGATGGTAAAAATAGCGCCTTGACCTTGCAAATAAACACTATCGATTGAGCGAATCAAGGACTGACCTGAATTTTGCGGCGTTTTTGCCGATGACATCATGATGTCATTCATAATATTTAATTGCTTATGCAAATTATCATAGTTCTTCTCTGCGGCTTGTGCGCTAAAGGCTAGTAGTAAAGCCGATCCGAGCAGTGCAACCTTTGCTGTTATTTTAGATTTAACTTTAATACTCGATGTTACCTTAACCACTGAGTATTGCGTTTTTGCTTTTACTATTAAGCTTGTTAATTTCATCATAAGTTTTCCCCTCTAAGGATAGTCCCGGTATTTATTGATTTAGTTTATTCAGTTGCTTTGCTAATAATCCACTTTTTAACAACTTAGCCTTTGTAGTTAATAGGCTTAGCCGAGTTATTCTGTATGTTGCCACCCTGCGCTAAGCCAAGCTTTTGAAAACCAATCTCACGTTCAAGTTGTTGAAATTTAATTTTCTGAGTTAACTGTTCATCTTCTCGCTGAGCATTAATAAAGTTGATAAAATCACTGATATCTTCTTTACGTTCTTTTCTCGAGGCACCAATCACATAACTGGCTAAAGCAAGATTATTACTCTGCTGCTGCGTGCTCATATCAGCCCGATAATTAGCTAGCATAACTTGTTGTTCCGCGGCAAATTCGCGTAACTTAAGGTTTACTATGGCTTCTATATCAGCATTATTTTTACTGCTTGACTGATTGGTTGTCTGACTAGCTAATTGTGCAGCCACTTTTTGTTGAACTTGTTGCTCAATTAAGGCAGTTATCTGTTGAGAAAGTACTTGTTGATCAAGTTCCTTAACCTGCATAAAACTCATCAATACCGTAATAGCAAGAGCCGAACAAGCCATGGATAACGCAGGCACACCAAACCATATGCCCCAGTTAATAGCTTTACCCTGACTACTTTTATCCGCTGAAAAGTGTTGTTCAAATGCTTGTGCTCTATGCCAATCAGGTACTTCTTGCTCTATTTCAACGCTTACTTGCTCGGCAATACTTTCGCTAAATAATGCTCTGTCATCTTTACTCATTTGAGCATTAGCTGATTTTGGCTCAGACATACTCCACCTCTTCTTTGCTTACTAAATCATTGGTTAAGTGCAATTTTAATTTATCGAGTGCGCTATATAATTGCGACTTTGCCGTATTGGTTGATATGCCGAGTTGCTGACTGATATCTTCAAAAGTGCACTGCTGAAAAAACTTTAACTCCACCACCAGCTTTTGCTTAACCGGTAAATGCTGCATTGCGTCTATTAACGCACTGCTTTGTTGCTTCAAAAACAAGTCCTTTTCTAGACATACCGATTGCCCGTCTTCTTGCTCTGGTACATCGTCAAGCGATTGCATCGGCCGCTTGCGTCGATAAAACTCAAGACAGCGATAATGAGCAATCTTAAATAACCAACTCTTGAAAGGACATTCACCGCGAAATTTAGATAAATTACGAAATAAAGCAATAAATATATCTTGCATTAAGTCCATGGCATCAGCGGGATTATTAACCATGCGTAAAGCGTAGTTATAGAGGTTTTTCTCATAACGCTTTACCAATGTTAACCAGGCTGATTTCTTTCCTTGTAGCGCTTGCGCTATGAGCGTTTCATCGCTTCTTTCAAACACACAGGCTCCTATTATTTGTTATTAGCATTTTAGTTAGGTAACTCGCTAACATAAGCTTCATTGTTATATAAAGTAGAGGTTGAAGGGTAAATAGTTTGAAATTAATTAATTTAAATTTTTATCACTTATAATACTTAGGGTATTAAGACCTTACATATCAATAAAACAAAGGTTAATCAGCCAAATACAAAAAAGCCCTTCACTGCAAGTAACAGTAAAGGGCTTATAACAATATGAATAAATTAGCGGGTATTAATAAAAATTAGCTAAACATCTAACAAGCAATATTAAAACTTCATCACCACACGACCGGTAATCTCACCATTAATCATATCGTCAAAAATCTCATTGATATCTTCAAGGGATTTTTCAATGGTTATCGCTTTAACTTTGCCTCTCGCGGCAAAATCTAAACACTCAACTAAATCTTTACGTGTACCAACAATGGAGCCGATCACACTCACGCCATTAAGTACGGTATCAAAAATAGGCAACGGCATATCTTCTGGCGGTAGTCCTACTAAAAGACACTTACCACCACGGCGAATAACTTTATAACTCTGTTCAAAGCCACTTTTACTAACCGCGGTACAGATACTAGCGTGCACGCCACCGGTTTCTTCAAGTACTCGAGCGACAACATCATCAAGCTTAAAATCTAAACAAAGCGACGCGCCAAGCTTTTTAGCAAGTTGCAGCTTCTCAGTCCCCGTATCAACGGCAATAACATTTAAGCCCATGGCCACAGCATATTGTACAGCTAAGTGCCCTAAACCACCTATACCAAAAATAGCAACCCACTCACCGGGTTTTGCCGTAGACACTTTCAACGCTTTATAGGTAGTAACGCCAGCGCAAAACAAGGGTGCAGCATCGACATAATCAATAGCATCTGGAATTTTTACCACATAATCGCCATCGGCTTTACAATATTCTGCATAGCTACCATCAACCGAGTAACCAGAATTTTGTTGTGATAAACATAAATTCTCATCACCACTTAAACAGTAGTCACAATAACCACAAGCACTATAGAGCCATGGAATTCCGACACGGTCGCCAATTTTTAAATGTTTAACTTGCTCACCTATTTCGACGATTTATCCAACACCTTCATGACCTGGTACTAAGGGCATTTTAGGTTTAACCGGCCAATCACCATGACAGGCGTGCAAGTCAGTATGACAGACACCACAAGCATGAATTTTAACCAAAACTTCGTGGCTAGCAATGCTTGGTATATCTCGCTGTTGAATTTCAAGACGGGCTTTAAACTGATGAATAACTGCTGCTTTCATAATAGAACTCCTTTCACATAATTATCACTGACGTAGGTTTGCTGAAATAGCTATCACAGAGATAGTTATCGACGAGTTATCAGCAATTCATTGTAAAACCCCAACGTAATAAAAAGACGATACAGATCAATGAAAGTACATAAAATGCTCTTATTCTGCGAGGTGGCTATCTTTGAATAATAAGGAGTAAGTTAAAGAAGAAAAAAATTTAATAAAAACATTAACAAAGCATAAGAAATATGAGTAAAATAGCGACCCTAGCACTATGTCTCCATAGTTTAACTGGATAAAACTGCGGCCTCCTAAGCCGCTGCTCTGGGTTCGAGTCCCGGTGGAGACGCCAGCTTACAATTTATTGCCCCCGCGAATAAGCATTTATCGCTTTATTAGCAACACAGCTGTAAACCTCATGTTCACTACATGATCTCTAAAAAATAACCTCTAAAAACGAAAAAAGCCCCCGCACTGTATTAAACCAGTGGTGGAGCTCCAATTTTCCTTGGCAATTAAATAACTAGCGATTTAGCTACTCATCAGATTGCGTTATTTCTACATCCATGTCATCAGCGACTGAGTTACCACTCAGCATTGCACTAACAGCCATGATTAATACAGCAAATATCACAGTTGTTAATTTAAATCCTCGCGAGGATGAATTATTCATTGTTTTACCTATATCACTGCCTGCTTGATTTATTATTGATTTGTACTATTTATGAGCAGGTGCAACGACACTAAACCATTATTTTTTTATTTACAAGCGTTTTTTAGTTAAAGAATTAATTTAATAAACAATTATATATAAAACAAATTAATCAATGATATCAAATGTTAAACCTTGTTGAGCTTCTTGTTGCTCAGTTGACGAGATAATCACTCTAATTGAGGCACTTAAGACGCCAGCACCAGAGCTTAGCGTGGCTAAAGTAGTATCACCGCCTAATAAGTGACTATATTTAACCGCCATAGCCATTGTTGTACTGTTAGCTGATAAGTCATCATAATTTTGCTGAGCAAATACTTGTTCCCTCGCATTGACCATTGCCGCATTTTGAGACGTTATGGTAAAAAATAAACTAGCGTCTGCAAGCTTATGTTTATGCAACTTAATAGATAAACGTAAATCATCTGATTTCAGTAGCTTATGGGCACTATCAACTATGGCATGTAATAATTTTTGAATATAGAGTTCATCACTGTTGATATAATGAGGCACACTGTCATCAATCAGGAAAAAAATTGACTTACCTTCATAAGCATTACTGGCTTTAAACACCGACTCAGTCCGCTGTAAAAAACCATAAAAGTCAAAACAGTCTACTTTGGCAATGATCTTACCTGATTCGATATCAGATATGTCCATCATGGTATCTAACAATAAAGCAACATTACTACCCGCGTGACTTATACCTGTCACCTGCTTGTTATTGATACCTTTTTTCTTTAGTTGCTCAACAAATGCTTTCATGGCGAGCAATGGCAAACGTAGCTCTTTATTTAAGGTCTGTAAAAAATTACTTTTAGCTAAACTTTTTTGATCTGAACTTTCTTTCGCTAAAATAAGTGCTCGGGTTTTAATATCAACTTGCTGGCCGAGTTCACTTGAATAGGCAGCCATCATCAAGACTAACATTTGGAATAATAAGGCACCAAGCGTACCCGCAATAAGCACAGCCCATGCTTGCCAGCTCTTAGCTTGACTAAACCAAGGTTGCTTCTCAGCGATATTAATTTGCCAGTGTCGAGAAAAAACCTCCATATTAATGGTTTCAGTGTACCTATTCGCGGTAAGTAACGCCTGTCCGAATAAAGTAAAGGGTTGCTGACTTGATACATCTTGAATAAAAAAGCTAACCTCTTGCTCCCTGTGCTTCGCTAACTGTTGAAAAAAACGGTCGAATTGCACCACCGCCACCACAAAGCCTAATAACTTATCTTCTTTGATTAACGACAGCTTATTTTTTCCTGAGATCTTGTTCGCTTTGTTACCTTCTGATAGTGAAAAAATAGCATTACTAAATAGCATACCGGGCCTAGCCTGATCATCTTGTACTAAGGTAATGGGTGCGCTGGCGATAACCTGTTCACTATCAATAACTTTTTGCATAGACAGTACATGCTGGGGGTTACTGTAAACATCTAGACCCAAAACAGCCTGATTACCCTGTTGTGGGTATATATAATACAAGGGAGCATATTGACTGCGAGGTTTAGCTAGAGTCATTTTGCCATTGGCGTGACGCTCTCTAATTTGAAAATCTTGCTGCAGCATGACTGAACTTTGTTGCTCAAAACTTTTCCGCTGGTCAAAAAGTACAATTGGTGCCCACTCTAACGCCCTGACACTCGAATTTTGGTTGAAAATACTTTCACTAAACAAGTTAAATTCAGTTAATGATACGTAATCACTGGCTTTAAAGAAGGCCGAAAGGCTATTAATTTGGTTAACTACGCCAGTCACTTCAGCAAGTATCAAACGCTCTATATCTACTGTTGATTGTTTGAACAGCGCTTCTCTATAACTTTGTTGCTCATACTGAGAAGTTTTCAGCAATAACAAAATAGCCAAACAGCCTAAGACGGAAGTAAAGCTAACAAAAAGTCGTTTCGTTAATTTTAGCTGTTCGGCATTTCTAGCCAATAACAACAAGGGAATAAAAAATACCGCCACCAACATGCTTGCCGACCAGGTATTGATAAAGGTATAGAAAAAAGTGCCTTGCATCACTTGATTATCAAGCATTGAAATAACTAAAACCGCGCTGGCTGAGACCAAACTGGCAATAGGGCCGATACGCAGTAAAAAGAAGAATAAGTGCTTTCTTGATGTTAACCACTTTTTATAATGAATTAAGCGAAAAACCAGCTGTTTAGCCCAGAAACCCTGTAAAATAATAGCAAGCATGGCTATGCTCATCACCGCAATATTGGCATCAAAGTTAAAATAATAATTAAGGCCAAATGCCAATACTGGCGTGACCAGTAATACCGCAACAAGTGGTGTGATGCCCCAAATAAGCAGTAAACCACTAACAAGTGCCGCTGCAGGGCCGACAAAGTTTACTAGCGATTGCGGATTGATAACCCACACAGCTCCAAAACAAGTCACCAGGTACAAGATGACAGATATAAAAAAACGCGGTAAGTGAAGTTGCTTCATAGGATATTATTCAAGGTAGGCAGAGTTAATCCGTTAATT